>NZ_JAPZSZ010000147.1:0-13248 GCF_027532095.1 Microcystis sp. LE19-195.1E | reverse complement strand
CGAGGCGTTGTTGGGTACTGTGAGAAACAGCAATTCCTGTCAATGATTTGATTTTCTGCGCCGATTTCTCATAGGATTCATCGCCACTTAATAGCAAACAGTTCTTCTCTAACATTGGACTCATCTGAGTCCGAGGCTTTACTTCTAACTTCTTCGCTTGTTTTTCTGTAATTGGTAATTCGCCCAAAATACTTTTGACTTTTCTTGTCCGACCGGCTGTTTCTCCTGTGCTTGTTTTGACAAAAAAATACCGATTTCTGGGTTGACATAATGAATCATTAAATCTCTGACTGTCTCCTCTATCTCTCCCAAGTTATTAAATTTCTTAATTTGGGATTGCTCATAGAGACATTGCCCTAACTCTTGACATAACTCTTTAATTCTTTTTTCATTTTCTGATCACATTGAATTATTCCTCCCATCGAGCCATATTCTGAATTGTAAGCTATAACTATTATAATCTCATTTCTCTTTGTGATCAAGTTGAAGATTTTCTAGTTTTTGACCGCTATAAGCATTAATACTCATTGCATAAGTGAGATGCTCCCCCATTGATATTAAGTGGGTGGTTTTAACGAAGGCAAGAGGCAAAAGCTTTATCGAAATGTGTAATTAATTTTGCTTAGGTACTTATTAAATTTAAGACAATTTGGCTGGAAATTCAATCGGTAAAAAATCAACAATTGGTCACTAATACTAAATCTGGCTATTAAATACTGATTATTTATTCCCTCGATTAGAAAACGGGTTTCTCGGAAAAACCCGTTTTCTGTGCGTTACTCAACGGATTTAGTATTAGTATGACATTGGCGGTCGGTTATCTCATAATCAAAAAAGGTGGGCGATAAACCCACCAGAAAAATAACCCAAAAATCTCAACGATAATTAGGACTTTGGATATCTCTAAGACGCGCTTCGGGGCGTTTAAATCTGTCCATTTGTGCCTCAAAGAATTGACGATTTTTAAGTAAATGTTTGGGATTAGGATCGTCGAGGGGATAGAGTAAAGCCGTGCGTAGAGCTTGAATAACTGCCGAAGTAACATTATACATCGATCGCTGGAAACTAATACCCAATTGAATCAAAATATCGTCTTCCCCCCGGCAGTGTTGCTGATAGTAATCGATCAGATATTGGGGTAAAAAATGATACATATCATCCATTAACAACGTGGGAGGAATTCCCGCAGTACCCACGGGGAAAACATCCGCATAAAGAATGCCATAGTGAAAGTCTTTTTGTTGGTAGGGAACCTGTTTTGCTTGGGCATTATAGGACTTTGTACCCCGGAAGGGAGCAGTACGATAAAAGACCGCTTCCACATAGGGTAAAGCCGCTTCATAAAGCCAAGTAAAAGCCTTTGATTTGGGGATAATTTCGTAGCATTGACCATCAATATAAACGTGATGATAAATTGGCCGGCCAGCGATGGCAAAAATGCCGTTAACGAGGAAATTCATGGCATCGGGAACACCTTTAAACCACCCTTCATCGTAGATATCAGACATCTCGAAAAACACCGGGGCCATCACTTCCCAGAATAGTCCTAAATTAGAGTAGTAGGACATCATCCGCACCTGTTCCAAAAACATATCGGGGAACAGGTCATAAAGTTTCATCATCACGGGGTTTTTCTTGAAATAGGCCTTAATAGCGCGGTCGGCATTTTGGCGATATTCTTCTGAATCAAGATAGGCATCAAATAAACCCCAACCCATATCGCGGCCATGCCATAACATGGCTTGCATACAGGCTTCGGCAAATTCCATATTAACGCGATCATGCCAAAGATGATGGATTAATCTGGGCATTTTTCTGGTTTTACCTTTATCCATGAATTCTAATAATTCAGGGTGAGCGGAACCCGTACCGCGCCAGATGCGTAAATCGGCATTATCGCCAGCGTAATGATTTTCTAGGTCTAGGTATTCTTGGGGCAGAAAATATTTAAAGAAGGGCAAAGGATCGAGGAAAACTCGTTCGGCAATATAGAGCAGATCTCGCCAATAAAAATCCATCGGTACGGCATAAGCTTTATAAATGCCGATAATTTGCATCAGGTTTTCGGGAGTATCCGGCAACATGGATCCACCCGCTTCTAAACGATGGATAATGTCGGCGAATTCGTGAGTAGAAGGGGGAATTTTGGCTTTGATTAATGTCCCAGTCATAGTTTTAGGTAAAGTAATTAGCAGCGGTTACAATAATTCGGAAACAGCAAGGGATAACTAACTATTACTCAAAAATTTACCCCGATTCAACCAGTTGGTTTTTGAGGACTTTTGCGGAGATTTTTTGAAGACAAAACTAGGTTTTGCTTCCCCCGATAAGCTGGCAACCATCGAGTTAGTGGTGGGTTCAATCCAACGGACTAAATAATTGGGTTGAATACCTAAAAAGACGATTAATACCATTAGGACAAAAGCGGGGATAGTTTCCGATTTCAGGACTTTGGGATAGTAGGCAAGTTTATTATCCAATTTACCAAAACAGGTGCGATTAAGCAGGATAACAAAGTAAACCGCCGTTAAACCGGAAGCGATGATACAGAGAACCGTCTGCACGGGAAAACGGGAGAAACTACCCTGAAAAACGATAAATTCCGCCACAAATCCCACTAATCCGGGGATACCAGCACTGGCCATACCGGCGAGAATTAATAGGGCACTAACCAGGGGTAAACCGCGAATTGGGTTCATTAAACCGTTTAAAACGTCTAAATCTCTAGTTCCGGCTTTGCGTTCGACAATGCCCACCAGATAGAATAAGAGGGCGAGAATGAGACCGTGGCTAATCATTTGCGCGACGGCACCAAGGACGCTTAAACCCGTGCCGGCGGCGGCTGCTACCAGTATATAGCCCATGTGACCGATCGAACTGTAGGCCACCATGCGTTTAATGTCTTTTTGGGCAATAGCGCTCAAAGCACCGTAAATAACGCTAATAACGCCGACAATTGCCAGTCCGGGGGCGATTAAAGACCAAGTTTCGGGGAATAATTGCAGACCAAAGCGAACTAAGCCATAAGTACCGAGTTTAGCGAGGATACCACCTAATAAAATTGCTGTAGCGGGGGAAGCTTCCGTATAGGCATCCGGTAGCCAAGTATGGAGAGGTACGAGGGGAATTTTGATGCCAAATCCCACTAACAGCAGAGTTAAGAGCAGTAATTGGGTTTTTTGGGAGAAATCGGCGGTCGAGAGGGAGGAATAGTCAAAAGTGCCACCATTGAGGAAACCTATGCCTAAAAATGCCGCTAGGACTAATAACCCGGAGACAGCAGTGTAGAGAAGGAATTTAATCGAAGCATAGCCACGTTTTTCGCCTCCCCAGATAGCAATCATCAGATAAAAGGGGATTAATTCTAGTTCATAGAAAACGATGAACAGCAGCAGGTTTTTGGCCATTAATGCCCCAGAAACCCCGGCGTTAATCAGGAGGATTAGGATGTAATAAAGTCGGGGACGCTCTATTTTTTCTTCGCTACTATAGATAGCTATTCCTGTCAAGAAACAGTTTAAAATAATTAACGGTAAGGACAAACCATCGACTCCGAGGTTATAACTTAAACCGATTGGTTTTGCCCATTCGCGGTATTCAGAAAATTGAAAGCCATTACTGGTTAAGTTATATTGGGTCAGCAGATATAAAGACCACAAGAAGACGGCGGCAACAAAAAAGAGGGTAATTTGACGTAATTTTGCTGGCGCAAATTTATCGGGGAAAAGACCGACGATAATTGCTCCAATTATTGGCAACCAAAGCAGGGTACTGAGCATATTGGTATCGATCGAATTTATAATGACTGGGATGAGAAAAGGATTAGCCAACCGACACGATGACTAATCTAGAATTGACTAAATTAAACTCACTTTGCCGGTATCGAGATCGTAGTAGGCTCCAACAATTTTTAATTGTTTTTTATCTACTAAATCACCCATGACCGGGGACTTGCCTAATTTCTCTACTTGATAGACAACATTGGATTTAATGGCTCGCTCAAGTTTGTTGGAACCGGGTTGTTTTTCAGACCGATCAACTCCCACCTGTAGGCCATCGATTAAACGACCGATTTGTCCGGGAAAACGACCACCTTCAATGGTGGCTTTTACCGCTCCACAACGAGAATGACCAAGGACAACAATTACCTTAGCTCCTAACACCAACGTGCCGAATTCGAGGCTACCAATTTCTTCGGAAGTGGCTAAATTTCCCGCTACCCGACAAACAAATAGATCTCCTAATCCTTGATCAAAAACAATTTCTGCCGGCACGCGAGAATCGGCACAGCCCAAAATTGCCGCAAAAGGGGCTTGACTTTCGGCCACTTCTGTGAGCCGAGCTTGATCGCGGTTAGGACTTTTTTTTCTTCGTTCCCAGAAACGTTGATTGCCTTCCATGAGCATAGTTAAGGCCTGGTCTGGGTTCAATCCTTTATTTTGAGCGGTCAGCCATGGCTCAGAATTAACAGCAGTTTGGGCGTTAGTTTGGGACAACTGAGAACCCAAAACAGTGGCGGCCAGACCGGTTCCCAAAAAACCACCACCATAACGGATTAATTGGCGACGAGAGGTATTGAACATAGGTAATTGTTTCCATATAATTAGGACAAGTCCTATTGTCAGGGCAAGGGATGCTAAAGAAAAGCCTAAGTTATCAAATCTTTAACTGAAAACTAGAGAAATTTGTGATAACAACGGCCAACAGATGATAATACCGATCAAAGCGACCCCCAAAATAATCGACAGAAAGTAAAATTGGGTTTGGCCCGAGACGTTATATTTCAAACTCTGACCACCAAAAACCGTGGCTAATCCCACCAGGTTAACGATGCCATCCACCAGAAAGGTATCGATCCAGTTAATAATTTGCGAGATTAATCCGACGACAAAAACGATGGTGACTTTATACAATTGGGCTGTATAAAGGTCGTTGGCAAAGAAATCTTGAAGGGCTTTCGGTTGAAAAACGATCGGTTTGGAGATATTTTCATTCAGGTAAATATAGGCTGCCGGAATTACGCCAGCAGCACTGGAAAGTACCAAGAGAAAAGCCACTCCCAGATTTAAGTTACTTGGTAATAAATGCCATTGCGCCAATAAAATCGGCAGATGAAGGGCGAAACCCATGGTCACAGTCATGGGGATAACTAAGGGCCAAAGAGCTTCCGGAGAGCGCAGGGTCATCGGTTTGATTTTACCGCCAAAGAAAACGCAAAATTCTCTAGTGACACTAAAAGCAGTTAAGGCATTGACCAACAATAGCACTAATAACAGTAAACCACTGATTTCTGCGAGGCGATCGCCCATGCGCGCTAATGCCCAAAAACCACCAAAGGGAGGCAGTGCGACCAAACTAGCGGCACCGACGAGATAACAAATACCAGAAACGGGACGACGGGACCATAAACCGCCGTATTGGCTTAAATCTTGGCTGATATTATTCCAAATGATGTTACCCACCACCATGACTAACAGGGACATAGCGATCGCGTATGTAAAGAGTAACACTAAAGCGGTTTCCGTTTGTCCGGTGGCAACAGCGATAAAAATCAGCCCCATGTAGGCGCTGACGGAATAGGAGAGGGAGCGCTTGACATCGATCTGTGCGATCGCAATTAAACCCGCACCGATGGCAGTAACAGAGCCAACAATGATCATTACTTGCAAGGTTAAGGGCGATAATTGCAGCACCGGCTCTAATTTGACCAATAACCAAGCGCCGGTGGAAACGACGACCGTATTCCGCAGAATTGTCGCTGGCATCGGTCCTTCCATCGCCTCATCTAGCCATAAATGCAGGGGAAATTGAGCGCATTTGCCCATCGGACCGGCAATCAATGCCAAACAGAGTAAATTAGCCACATTGGGGTTTAAATTGGCTGTAGCCGCCCATTGTGCTAATTGGTCAAAGTTCCAGGTTCCCGCAAGGGGTAAAAGGGCCACCACTCCCATCAACAGGATTAAATCGCCAATCCGTTTAGTCAGAAAAGCGTCCCGCGCCCCTGTCACTACCAGAGATTGATTGAACCAGAAACCAATCAGCAGATAAGTGCCGAGGGTGAGAACTTCTAGCACACAATAGCTGAAAAATAGCGAATTACAGATAACTAGGGCGCACATACCCCCTTCAAAGAGGGCGACGAGAGAATAAAACCTTGCCCAACCCCAATCCATTTCTAGATAGGCGATCGCATATACCTGGGCGGCGAGGTTTAAGCCGGTAATTAGCAGTAAAGCCCCGATATTAACGGCCGAAATCTGCACATCTAAAGATATGCTTAAATCTGCGGCATTTAGCCAATTAAATGCTATTGATTGGGGCGGACGACCCCAAACGGCGATCAAAGCAAAAAGGCTATGCAAAAAAGCCCAGCAGGTCATGATCAAGTTCAGATAACCGGCCGGTCGGGGGCCAGTTTGCCGGATAATACCGGGAGACCAGGGTAGAGCGAGAAGTGCGCCCGCAAAGGCGTAAAGAGGTACCAACCAGATAGTCTGGCTGAAGGACTCGAACATATAAACACCTCAAGAAGAAAAATGATCCTGAATTAAAGTTTAAGGTTTAATGGCTCACTAATAAGCTGTCACCATTTTTTAACGAGGCATTAATCGGGATAGTTTGACTAGCTTCCAGCAGGTATTTTAAAAAAGCATCGGCAATCACGGAAAGTTGTTTTCCGGCCAGGTAACAAACGTACCAATTGCGCTGAATCGGAAAATGTTCCACGTCGAGGATGGCTAATTCTCCGTTTTCCCCTTCCGAGATGAGAGTATGCTTAGATAGTACCGATAGTCCCAAACCACCAGAAATAGCCTGTTTAATGGCTTCGTTACTGCCTAATTCCAAGCGCACCTTAACTTTAATATCGTGGAGATTAAATAATTTTTGTACCGCTTGGCGGGTTCCAGATCCCGATTCGCGCATAATAAAAGGTTGCTGGTTGAGGGATTCAAGGGGGAGATTTTTCTTACCCACCAATGGATGATCTCGTCGCGCCACCACCACTAGGGGATTTTCGAGGAAAGACTGAGAACAAAGTTCCACTTCTTCCGGTGGTTGACTGAGAATATAGAGGTCATCCTCGTTGTTTAACATTCGCTCTTGCAGTTTCTGATGATTAGTCACTTGCAGGGCGATGTCAATACCGGGATACTGTTGACAGAATGCCCCCAGTAATCGCGGTACAAAGTATTTAGCGGTAGTAATCACGCCTAAAGTCAGCTTTCCCTGTCTAGTTCCCTTAAGATCGGCCACTTTCATTTGAAAGTTGTCCAATTTATTAAAAATCTCTTGACAGGTGAACAGTAATTCCTTACCCGCTTCGGTTAAAAATAAACGTTTGCCGATTTGCTCGAATAGCGGTAAACCCACGGCTTTTGTGAGTTGTTTGACTTGGGTTGAGACGGTAGGTTGAGTGATAAATAACTCCTCGGCCGCCTTGGTAAAGCTACTGTGTCGAGCGGTAGCCTCGAAAACCCTTAACTGGTGCAGGGTTGCCTGTATCAAGTTCTTATCCCCTTCTCAATAACAACTATTTGTCACCATCAATCCTAACGTTTTTATAGATTCTAGTCAATTAATTTTTTGATAAATATAGACTTTAATAGATATAACCGCCGCCTAAGACCTTTTGTCAGCCATCAGCTTTTTTCTCCCTCCTCCCCTCCTCCCCACTCCCCCACTCCCCCATTACCCCATCTCCCCCACTCCCCCATTACCCCATCTCCCCAATTCATAATTCATAATTCATAATTAATAATTGATAATTGATAATTCATAATTCATAATTATCTTGCTATAATCAGAAAACAACCATCTATTAAAATTAAAAGACAATGGTTAGTTATCTTGATATTGACGACGATCTTCTTTTCCCCGATAGCGATGGTCAACCGATGGCAGATAATACCGAACAATATGAGTGGATTGTCAAAATTAAGGAGAATTTAGAGATTATCTTTGCCGATGACCCTAAGGTGTTTATTGCCGGAGATTTACTCTGGTATCCTCTGCGTTCTACTTTGGTTTCACCGGTTGCTCCTGATGTGATGGTAGCTTTTGGCCGTCCCAAAGGACGGAGGGGTTCCTATCGTCAATGGCAGGAAGAAAATATCGCTCCTCAAGTGGTTTTTGAAATTCTATCACCGAAGAATACAAAAGCAGAGATGAGTCGAAAATTAGAGTTTTATGACACATATAGTGTAGAAGAATACTATTTATATAACCCGATGGGCTGTCGTTTACAAGGATGGCAAAGACAGGGAAAAACTTTAAGAGAAATTATCCCCATCAATGACTGGATAAGTCCCCGTTTAGGTGTGCGTTTTATCTGGAATAAATCTAGTTTAGAATTGTATCGTCCTGATGGAGAGAAATTTTTAACAACTGTTGAGTTAGAGTCTCAAATGCGTCAAGAAAAGAAACGTGCCGATAAAGAAAAGAAACGTGCGGATCGACTAGCGGAACGCTTACAGGCGTTAGGATTAAGTTTAGAAGAAGAATAATACCATTTTTCTTTATTCGTAGCAGGCATGACCATCTCTGTCGTTACTTTGGAAAAATGGTATTTAGATCAGGTTTTTTTCATAAGTTATTAGTAAACAGTAATCAGTGAACTGATAACTGATAACTGATAACTGATAACTGATAACTGATAACTGATAACTGATAGCTGTTTACTGATAGCTAAAAAAATCTTTAAACTTCTAATAAATTTTCTAGGCGATCGAGAACTATATCGGTGATACACTTAATCCGGTATAAACAGGCTTTAGTATCTGTGGAGTTGAAAGTGCCATTTTCCCAATATTTGTTACTACCGGCACCACCCCCACAAACCCCAAAATAATCGCATTTTTGCCGACATAAATCGACTCCACCGCGCATATCAGCGTAAATTTGTTGAAATTTCTCGGTTTCACAGATAGATTCTAGGGAATCGCTCAAAACATTACCAAAGATAAAATCACCGTAGGGTTGGGTTTTAATCGATAGTAATTCCGGATCAAAGGTGGAAAAATTACCTTGATTATCAAAATTGACAATCATAAAAGGTCGATTCATATCGGTATTTTCTAAGCGTTCATCGGCATAAATCAAACTACAGATCGATTCAAATTCCCGCAGCTTAAATTCTCCTTGTTTGGCCGTGACTAACTCCCAAAATCTGGCAATAAACTGGCGATAACGTTGTTCAATCCCTAATTTATCCAAGGAAGATTGTGAATGAATACCCTCGGTTTCTTCCATATTAAAAGCCACATCGGTAAGGCCATGATCCCAAAAAAAGTTAAAAATTTCGTCGGGATAGTCGAGAGAATCTTCTGTTAAAACAGCGATGATACTGACATCAATTTCATGTTTTTGCAAGAAAGAAATCCCCCGCATTGTAGCAGCATGACTGCCAGTTCCCTTGCGGTTTTGCCGGTGGATATCGTGAATAAAGCCCGGTCCATCAAGACTGACTCCCACATAAACATCATGCTTTTTAAATAATTGACACCAAGCATCGTTAATATAAGTGGCGTTAGTTTGTACCGAATGACGAAAACAGTAACCCTGCTGATTATATTTCTCGCTAACTTCCGCAATTTTGGCGAAAGCACTTTCATAAAAACTGATGGGAACTGCTAAGGGTTCGCCGGCGTGCCAGCAAATGGTAAAATCATCTTGGAGAAAACGACTACTAAAAACCCTCTGAAAAATCGGCTCGATTAAATCTAAGGATAAGGTATTTTTTAAGTGGCGATCGGGTAAATAACAGTAATCACAATTGAGATTACAAAAAGAAGTCGGCTGCACGACTACTAAAGTAATTGGACCACAATCCGACCAATCGATATTTGTGTTTTTTTCCATCATTCTATTTTTAAAATTCTCCCTTAAATATGATAACCGATAACCGATTCTGGGAATTGTATCTTAATTCTACCTATACTGTTTCCTATTCCCTCAATAATAAATAATATAATTGACCAGGAGTATTAATTAAACCGGCTCGCTCACCCGCATTTTTTCCTGTTCCCATAAAAATATCTACCCTCCCAGTACCTTTAATCGCGCTGCCAGTATCTTGATCGAGAACATAGCGACTAACTAATTTTTTATTAAGATTTCCCTGGGGAATTTCTGTCTCAATTACTGCTAAAGCACCGGGGGGAAAAATACTTTTATCTGTAGCGATCGATCTTTCTGGTAAAACCGGAACTCCAATACTACCAGTGGCTGGTGCGCCGTGGGTTTCTCGAAAGAAAATAAACCGATTATTGCGGGGAATATAATTCTTTAATTGCTCAGGATTATTTCTGAGAAAATCTAAAACCATTGGTAAGGTTAAACCCTCAGCAGGAAAAATACCATCGGCAATCATTTCTTTTCCCAGACTGGTATAGGGATGCTCGGTATTGCCATCAAAACCAATGCTCATAATTTGACCATTAGGTAAACGTAATTTCGCCGAACCTTGCACATGAACTAAATAAGCTTCTAAGCGATCTTTTAACCAGACTAATTCGTATCTCGATAGACGGCTATTTTCCCCCAGTAAACCATCTTTTCCCTCTAATTCTACCCTAGCTGGATGGGGTTTAGACCAGCGAGAAAAGTTAGCAGGTCGGCGATAAAGAGGATATTTATACTCGGCGGTTTTTTGGCGACTTGCTTGATAAATTGGCTCAAAATAACCAGTAAATTTAACATTTCCCTGGCTATCATTACCCAAAGAACGATACCAAATAAATTCTTTTTTAACTGCCTTTTGTAGAGCTGCGGGAGTGGGAGAATTCTGCACTAATTGACGAAAACGGACTAAGGAACGCTGCACTCGCTGACGAGTTATTTCAGGAATAGGATAATTTTGATAGGCGCGGATCGCCGCCGAGCTATTCAGATAACGTAAACTATGATCGATCGCTTGTAGTAGGGTTTTTTTGTCCGTTAGCAGTCGTTCATCGTATCCCGTAGATGTTCCTAATTCTGAGATTTCAAAACGTTCTAGGGGCAAATTTGCGGGGGTGAGGGCAATTAATCCCAAGCTGAGGGGGAGGAGTGTCAAAAGGTGTTTCATGGTGACAGGAGTGGGCAGCTATTGACTCGGTTAACAATCAAGAAGGATAAATGGGAAAAGTTATTTCTTGTTTATATACTTAGGATGGTTGTTGACGATAAATCTTAATTTGTTCCAAGCGAGGGCCGACCTTAGAAATGATGGTAAATTCTAAATTTTGGTAATATAATTGTTCTCCCACCTTCGGTATTTTTTGCCAATGATGGAGGACAAAACCAGCTAGGGTTTGGTATTCATCGGCCAAGGGTAAACTTAAATTTAATGCTTTGTTCACGTCCTCTAAATTCATTTGTGCTTGTACGAGAAAAGTCGATTCATCGAGGAGTTGATATTTTACTGTTCCTGATTGATCCCTAGGGGAAAAAGTTCCCAGAATCTCGCCGATTAAATCTTTTAGGGTTAATAAACCGGCTGTTCTGCCAAATTCATCCACAATGATAACCATCTTTAAGGATGATTCCCGCATCACTGTCAGTAATTCATTTAAAGCAGTGGTTTCGGGGAAAAAACGCACAGGTTTTAACCAAGGTTTAATCGGGGTTGTTAAATTTAACTGACCCTGAGCAAGGGGTAAAGCTAAATCTTTAAAATCGATCAGACCACGGATATCATCACCGGAATCTCCTTCCACAGGATAACAAGAATAGCCACTGTTAACTACTTGGAGCAATAATTCCTCAAAAGTTGCGGTCGAGGAAATAGCTATTAAACGGTTATGGGGAACCATGATTTCCGCGGCAGTGATTTCGCTCAACTGGAAAACATTATTTAAAATTTTCCTTTCCGCTGCTTCTAATCCCGTTAATTCCCCTTCCATGCTGATAATTAATTGTAATTCCTCGGAAGTTACCCGACTAGAACGCTGTAGATCTACTTCGGGGATACGGGTTAAAACCAATAAAAAACGAGTTGATTGGTTAATAATACCGATAAAAGGCTTAAAAATCCGGGAAATAACGCCAATAGGTGCCGCTAATAATCGCGCCATTGGTTCGGCATAAATTAAAGCTAGGGATTTGGGATAAAGTTCCCCAAAAACTATCTGGAGATAGGCCACGATTAAAAAAGCTAGACAAAGAGAGAAACCATGGGAGAGCAGATTTTGCCAGTTTAAAGAAAAGGGTAAAAAACTTAGTAATTTCTTCACAAAAACGGTCATGGTACTCTCCCCGATCCAACCTAAAGCTAAACTAGAAAGGGTGATACCTAATTGGGTAGTGGAAAGTAAGCGATCGAGACTTCTTTGTAGAGATTGGACCGTCTGCGCTGGCACATCTCCCGCAGCCACTAGCTGACTGACGCGGGTACGACGGACAGACACAAGCGAAAATTCGGCCGCTACGAAAAAAGCATTGAGCGCGATTAGTAAAAAGACTAAAATTAAACGAGTCAATAAATCCTGATTATCCATAGCGAAAAGGCAAAATTCGCCTTTTTTAAAGCCTATCCTTTGGTTTCGTCCTTTGATTGCGGTTTGTTTTTCTGTTGTTGCATATAAACTCTCACTCTTTTAATTACTTCTTCTTCTTTCACGGGGATAAAAGTTTGATTGCGACCATAACTGGTGCGATCGTTGGTAAACTTTTTAGCGGGGTTGATATCCGGTTGACTGACTCCCTTCAGGGAGGCGATTCCCAATTGATAGGCTACCCAACCGCTACCGAAGCCGGCGGCTAACATGGCTACCATCAAAAGGAGTCCTAACTGCAAGGAGGTGCTGATTGAAAAATTTTTCATCTTGGTGGGTCCGAATTTTCACGTTCAGAGTGATTACCGATCTATAATGAGTTAATAGTATAACCCAGGGTTGGCCGAGCGGTTGAGGCAACGAACTCATAATTCGTGCTAGGCAGGTTCAACTCCTGCACCCTGGATAGTTTTGATGGCTTCGGAAGGTATTGTAAAGTTTCAATACAAATATGGTCATATATAGTCATTCATGGTAATATGTACAGACAAAACTATCAGACTAGGCAAAAAAAACAGGAATAAGTTATCGAACGGCTTGGAGGTGGTGGAAACAAGGGAATTTAACAGGTTATCAATTGCCTTCTGGTACAATTATCACAACGGATGACAACCCTTCAAAACCCGACGCTGAGTTAAAAGACAACGGATAATATGTTAGTAGCAGAAAGACACATTATCAAGAAAGGACATCGATTCTGGGCTGAGATAGA
>NZ_JAPZSZ010000134.1:0-9226 GCF_027532095.1 Microcystis sp. LE19-195.1E | reverse complement strand
TTTTTATTTTTCGATTCGACTGGTCAAACTATACCGATATTTTCTAGGTGTCGATAGCCTTGAATACAGGTTCCTTGTAGGTTCAAAAATTTGTCAAGTATCATAAGTAAAATAATCTCGTTTTTGGCTATTATATCAAATCTTAACTCAATTGTCTATCTTTTGGTATTAACTTGTTTGTGCCTTAAGTCCTTCCCTATATGAGTTTCAGCTACTTTTGGGCGTAGGTACTCTCATCGAATTTTATTTTAAGTTAATTATTTGCATAACAATTCCCGAAGAGCCTCAAGTGTTTTTGGATGTTAATCAACGATTTTCAATAACAAATGATAGAAAAAAAGGGAGGTCTAAGAACCCCCCTCAATAGTTAATAATTAGATGACAGCCAAATTAGTAGCGGCCAGCATTGGGTTTATGAACAATAAAGCTCATGGTTTGACATTGTTTGATGTTGTCAAAAGCGATAACGCGGATGTAGCAATCAGAATATTCAGTGCGGCACTCGCGAACTTCATTAAGAACTTCTTGGGGACCAGAAACAGAGAATAAAGGCAGTTTCCACATCGTCCAATGATAATCTGCGGGTTTGGGGTCTTTTTCAAATTCCACAGCAGGAATATAACCCTGATCGATCATGTATTGAATTTGTTTAGCAATTTGTTGATCGGTGAGGGGGGGCAAGTAGGAAAGAGTTTCGTAACGCTTCTCTTTAGGTAAAGTTTTCATGGGTTTCTTGATTCCTTATGGGTTGGGTAGATCATCAACATCGAGATTTAATTCCGATGTCTCTGGTTGACTTATAGCAGTACGGGTGAGACGTTCCAAAAGTTGCCGACGATGTTCGGTATTGTCATTAATAATTCCCGTTTTTACCATCTCTGGCAAGAACTCTAAAACCTGTTCGGCTAAATGTTCTCTTACCGTCATGATCCGCAAAACTAACTCTTTATTCTCAGCCATTAACCCCGCAATATAGGCCTCGCCATCCTGAATGGAATGGCTAGAAGTATAGTGACTCAGCCAAATAGCTAAAGTCGGATTAGTTTCTGACAATTGAT
Organism: Microcystis sp. LE19-195.1E; assembly: GCF_027532095.1. Taxonomy (NCBI): domain Bacteria; kingdom Bacillati; phylum Cyanobacteriota; class Cyanophyceae; order Chroococcales; family Microcystaceae; genus Microcystis; species Microcystis sp. LE19-195.1E. Next base: position 8,168 of record NZ_JAPZSZ010000134.1, on the reverse strand, counting down.
CGATAATCGTGCGAACCGCTTGGTAAGTTAGGTAACTTTGTAAGACTTTCGCGGTATCTTGAACAACTTTTTTCGGATACATTTTATACAGTTTTCAGTTATTGGCTAGACAGTTATCAGTGTTGAAATTCTAGCGACTGCTTGCCGATTTTGGGCAAGTCCCCGGCATTATTTTGCACCGATAACTGCTAACAACCTTCTGAAGGGCTGTATTAGAGGGTATCCATAGCCTCGAACTCGAATTTGATTTCTTTCCAGAGTTCGCAAGCGGCAGCCAGTTCAGGACTCCAACGGCAAGCTTCCCGGATAACGTCGTTACCTTCGCGGGCCAAGGAGCGTCCTTCGTTACGAGCTTGGATACAAGCTTCCAGAGCCACACGGTTAGCGGTTGCACCGGGTGCATTACCCCAGGGGTGGCCAAGGGTTCCACCACCGAACTGTAAGCAGGAATCGTCACCGAAGATTTCCACCAACGCGGGCATATGCCAAACGTGGATACCACCGGAAGCAACGGGCATTACCCCGGGTAAGGAAGCGTAGTCTTGGGTAAAGAAAATACCACGAGCGCGATCTTCTTCCACATAGTCTTCACGCATTAGGTCAACAAAACCCATCGTGATACCGCGTTCACCTTCGAGTTTACCGACAACGGTTCCCGAGTGCAGGTGATCACCACCAGAGAGACGTAAGCACTTAGCTAAAACGCGGAAGTGGATACCATGATTTTTCTGACGGTCGATAACCGCGTGCATTGCCCGGTGAATGTGGAGCAGTAACCCTTTGTCGCGGCAGAATTTCGCCAGGGTGGTGTTAGCGGTGAAACCACCGGTGAGGTAGTCGTGCATGATGATGGGGGTTTTGATTTCGGCGGCGAATTCAGCCCGTTGCATCATCTGCTCGCAGGTAGGAGCGGTTACGTTTAAGTAATGTCCTTTAACTTCGTTGGTTTCTGCTTGGGATTTAACGATCGCCTCTTGTACGAAAAGGAAACGATCGCGCCAACGCATGAAGGGTTGAGAGTTAATATTTTCGTCGTCTTTGGTGAAGTCTAAACCACCGCGGAGACATTCATAAACGGCACGACCATAGTTTTTAGCGGAAAGGCCGAGTTTGGGTTTGATGGTGCAACCGAGTAGGGGGCGACCGTATTTGTTTAATTTGTCCCGTTCAACGGTGATACCGTGGGGAGGACCTTGGAAGGTTTTGATTAAAGCGACGGGGAAACGGATATCTTCTAACCGGAGACCGCGTAGAGCTTTGAAACCGAAAACGTTACCAACGATCGAGGTGAGGATGTTGGTGACGGAACCTTCTTCAAATAGATCTAAAGGATAGGCAACGAAACAGAAGAATTGGTTATCTTCGTTGGGTACGGGTTCGATATCATAACAACGGCCTTTATAGCGATCGAGGTCGGTTAAGTTATCGGTCCAAACGGTGGTCCAGGTACCTGTGGAAGATTCCGCCGCTACCGCCGCACCTGCTTCTTCCGGAGGAACTCCGGGTTGGGGTGTCACCCGGAAGCAAGCTAGTAGATCGGTATCTTTGGGGGTGTAGTCGGGGGTGTAGTAGGTCAGTCGGTAGTCTTTTACGCCGGCCTGGAAACCTTTGGATTTGGCTTGCACCATTGGGATTATTCCTCCATAAACTGCATGATTAGTCGCACCTGTAAAATCTCGCCGTCAACCGACATAGATTTTTCTTAAGCTCCTTTCCCCTGCTGCCAGGAGCGAAGTTAGGGAGCAATTTTCACTAATGTTTTTTTCAACTGATCATCTTAACACGAACTTTATCCTATTCTGATCATTTTTTTTCCCTATCTCTAAAATTTTGATTGTTTTTTTTTCTCGGGGGGATTAGTTTCTTTAATCTGTCGTCATCTAACTTTGACAATCTCTACAAAAGCATAAAAAAATCAACAAAAATTTACCTGATTTACACGCAGAAACTTCTGCTCATCAGGCTTTGAGCGATTAAAACTACTCTTTAATTGAGGAAGATTATCAATAATTACAACCTCAAAAAATTGTCGGCAATCGCTAAATATTAACTGGATTTCTAAGCAATTATACTCAGTACCTAGAGGACAGTTAGACAGCAGTGAACTCTAGATAAATTAGGTCTAATTACTCAGTAATTATTGTTGAGATTTTTGGCTTGTGAACGATTATTTTCCCCTTCAAGAATTATGGTTATTGTTGCCATTAAAACGATGACGTTCTGGAAATAGCGTGACCAATAACTGATTGATATAGACCTTTCCGACCACCGATGCTTGATTCGGTCGGTTAGTAGTAGATGCTTGTTCTCTGGTTTCCGCGGGACTGGCCTCGGCGACCATTTCCTCGCCATCCCAAGGACTGGCCACGGTTTCGGAGACCACTTCCTCCACGGACGGCACTGGGGACACTTGACTGACTACGGGTTGCGGTTCCGGTAAAGGGGGTCTTTCCGGTTCCGATGGGGTCGCTGACACCTCGATGGTAATTTGACGGGAAGTATCTCCGATCAGGGAACCAGACGGCACGATCGACATCGCTGCCACAGAAGCATTAAAAATCGTTGTGGTTGACCCAATACAGGCATTTTCACCGATTTCACCCCGACCGACGACGAGAACACCTGTACCTAAAATTGCTCCCGCACCGATAGCAATAACACCCTGATAGGCGGTTAAAATTGTTCCCATACCCAGGCAAGCACCCGCACCGATAATTATTTGGCTATTGGGGGCTGCTCGGAGAATCACCCCCGGAGCCACGATCGCACTCTCATCAATGGTTACATCACCATTGACATAGAATTCCGAGCGGCTAATAGGTTGAACGGGGGGTAAGGACATAATTGACAGTTATTCAGTGATCAGTGATCAGTGACCAGGGGTTAGGGGGTAGGGGTTAGAGTTTCGGGTATTTTTCCCGATCCGCCAACACCTAACACCTATCTCCCTTCACCGATCGCCGAGTCCTGAAATTAAGGGCGTTGAATAATCGATTCGAGAACACGGCGTTTCGCTTGGGAGTCAATCCCGATCAGACGAACGTATTCTCCTTGATGGTCGCGCAGACAGGTTTCTAAAGCGGCCACCACATCGGATTCGCGACTGCTCTCGATCGGGGTGCAGCTTTGCCAAGAACTGGTTTTAAAACGACGTTTATCCGCGTGTTCACTGCCAATTTTGTGACCTTGGTTCAATAAAGAACGAATCTGAGCGATCGTTTCCGCCGTTAAGGTACTGGTTAAAGTGGCAGTACCGCCGCCGGAGGAACCGGAAGCAGAGCTTTTGAAACTCGGTTCGGCAACGGTGGCGGTTTTACCGTTGCCATTACTAGCCACCGAACCATCGGGGCGCTGGATCACTGTTTCTAAAACTCGTTTTTTGGCTTTAGCATCGATACCGAGTAAGCGGACGTATTCGCCGCTATGTTCCCGTAAACAATCTTCCAAAGCAGTAATTACCTCCGATTCGCGATTGCTTTCGATCGGGGCGCAACTCTGCCAAGAACTGGTTTTAAACCGGCGTTTATCCGCGTGTTCGGTGCCGATTTTGTAGCCTTGGGCGAGCAGGGAACGAATTTGAGCGATCGTTTCCCCACTTAAGCTACCACTGCTGCTATAACTGGCTCCGTTACTAGCGGGGGCGCTGTAGCTGCTGGCTTTGCCGCTGCCGTTACTAGCGGGGGCGCTGCCGGGGCGGTGAATAATCATTTCGACGACGCGTTTTTTCGCTTGCGGGTCGATCCCGATCAGGCGGACGTACTCATCGCTATTTTCAGTCACGATCGCTTCAATATCGCGAATGATGCCCGCTTCGCTCTTGGTTTCGATCGCAGGTCCGGTTAACCAAGAACTGGTTTTAAACCGGCGTTTATCCGCGTGTTCGGTGGCGATTTTCAGCCCTTGGGCCAGCAGGGAACGCACTTGTACCGACAGGTCGGAATGGCCGTTACCGTTGCCATGACCGCCGTGGACGGCGGTGGTGGTGCGGGCCGGTTCTCCCGGGGTGTCTTCGGGGCGTTGGATAATCATTTCCAGTATGCGCCGTTTAGCGGCGGGATCGACTCCGATCAGGCGGACGTATTCGCCTTGCAGGTCTCTCAGGGAGGCTTCTAGGGATTGGGATACCTGTTCTTCGCGGCCGCCGTCGATAAAGCCGGCACTTAACCAAGAACTGGTTTTAAAGCGGCGTTTGTCAGCGTATTCGATGCCGATCTTGTAGCCTTGGGAGAGGAGGGAGCGAACCTGCGCTCGAATGTTTGTATTTAAACTCATAGGTGTCACCGAATTTCTATATAGCGTCTCATTAGCGATGTTTATAGCGGCTGCCGGTGGAGGAGTCGCTGGGCTGTGGGCTTTGACCGGGACGCTGGGGGCGAGGTCGATATCGACAATGTGACGGGTGAAGGCTCGATCGATTTCTGTGACATCGGGTAAGCGGTCGGCCTGTTGTTGGCTGGTGATCACGGAACCGGATGGCACGAATTTCCCGGCGGGGATTTCCACGTCTTGAACGAGGGCGTGCATCATGACGATGCAATCGGCACCAATGCGGGCATTAAAGACGGTGGAGCGAAAACCGATAAAACAGCGATCGCCCACATAGGCAGGCCCGTGAATGAGTGCCATGTGGGTGATACAGCTGCCCCGGCCGATCCACACCGAATATTCTCGGCCGTCATCTCCCACCACACGGCTTTTTTCTAAACCGTGGATGATTGCTCCGTCCTGAATTTTGCTGTCGTCGCCAATGTGAAAGGGGGTTCCTTCATCGGCGCGGATGGAAGTCCCCGGAGCAATCACCACTCGCGCCCCGATCTCGATAGCGCCACTGAGGTTAGAGAAGGTGTGGACTTTGGCACTCTCGTCTATGTGCGTTTCCTCTGGGGATTTGGTCCGCTTTTTCGGACTAGCCGCCGTTGTGCGGACGACCATAGTTAGTCTTCCTCCATACTGAATTTGGCTGGCTGGTTGTTACTTAACTGTGTTTGGGTTCTATCGATGTTTAACCGGATTGACGAAATTCGTCCCTCTTGCTGTAGAGGGTGCGATTTTCTACGGTTATAGTGTCAATAATCCCCACCACCATCGCGTCAAGGGGGCGATTGTTCTGTCCGTCTTCGATACGGGCGGCTCCTCCCCGGGACACTAGCACCCATTCATTAATCCCCGCTCCGACAATATCACCCGCTACTTCGTATTTAGGCAAAAGTTGCCCCTGTGCGTCGATGAATTGCAAAAGCAGAAGTTTCACTCCCGTCATACTGCGCGGTTTCAGGGAGCTAACGACGGTGCCGCAAACTTTGGCAATTTGCATGGAATTTGTTTACACTAAAAGTTAGTTGCGCTCTAGATTCGTCTTAAAGGTTGCGGGTTAACACTTTCACGAAACTGTTCCACGGCTTCTGTATAACGGATGGGAAGAACGTATTCGAGGTTTTCGTGGGGACGGGCGATGATGTGGGTCGAGAGGACTTGACCACCCTTAACACGATTAGATGCCGCTTCTGTCCCCGCCGATACGGAGGCCTGTACTTCCGAAACGTCTCCCCGGACGATGACGGTGACGCGACCACTACCAATTTTTTCGTAACCTACTAGGGTTACGCGGGCGGCTTTCACCATGGCATCAGCCGCCTCGACGACGGCCGGGAAACCCAAGGTTTCCACCATGCCCACTGCAATTGACATAATATTTTTGTCTCCTAATGGTTGGCTTTCTTCGACTCTATAGATGCTGACCCCGATCAACGGTGTTTAATAGCTGCGGAATTGCTCTACTTCTTCGGTGTAGCGAATGGGCAGCACGTATTCGAGGTTTTCGTGGGGACGAGCGATGATATGGGTAGATAGCACTTGTCCTCCGTTAACCCGGTTGGCGTTTTCCACTCCGGCAGCTACAGAAGCTTGCACTTCTGAAACGTCTCCCCGGACGATGACAGTGACGCGACCACTACCGATCTTTTCGTAACCCACTAGAGTCACCCTGGCGGCTTTGACCATGGCATCGGCCGCTTCCACAACGGCGGGAAATCCTAGGGTTTCAATCATTCCTACTGCAATTGGCATTTTTTTGTTCCTCGCTTGTCAAGCCAAACTAAACTATTAATTTTGTTAGCGTTATCAATTTTGTTTCAGTCAAATTCTTTCCTTGTTACTTTTCCTGCTCTAGCTCTGGTGGCAGTCGGGATCGTGGCAAGGTGGGTAAGACCATCCTGAATTTTATCTCGATCGTGACCGTTTTCATCCACTAATTTTATTTTCTAGGGCCGGTTGGTAAAAATTTGACGAGTCAGGCAAAATTATCAACCTAAAAAAAGCATAGGAAACTATGACACCTTTGACAATATAAAACATTATGATTATTTCTCATCTTCAGGTTAACGAAAGTTAATCATTCCTTGACTTCGCCCATCAGCCTCAGCAATTCTCAGGAGATCTACAGCTAAAACCTTTGCTATGAGCCGATTTCCGCTTTAAGTTTTCTCTTGGCGGCTTGCTTGTCTCTGCTGGATTTATTGGCAGATAAAAGCCTATTTTCCCTGATTTAGGCTTTTTTATAATTTTTTTATACTATATACGGCTGGGGTGGGGGAGTGGGGAGAAGGGGAGCCTTTTTCAGTGTTGCCAAAGGCACGGCGTAGCCGTCCAGTAAACAGTGAACAGTAATCAGTGAACTGAAAACTCACATCTGATCACTGATCACTGATTCTAGCGATCGATCTCACCTTCGTAGGGTTGGACACCGATCGAGGGATAATTATCGTGGTTAGGACTGAAAACTTCTAACACTGCATGAGCTAACTTTTGGAAAAAGTCGGGACTCTCGTGCAAGGATTTGAGTGCCGCTTCTAATTCAGGAAGGGAGAAATCGAAGCCTTGCGAGCGAGCTATCTCTAGTAATTGCTGAGGATCTTGGGTTGAGCGCATTTTTTGACCCAATTCTTCGTTTTTAGCGGCTAAGGCGAAAAAGTCGAACACTTGATTTTTAGACATATAAATACTTTTCCTTTGATGATTAAAGGTGTGGCCTCGGCGGCGTGGAGGTTAAACTGCCTAGTATGGTTCATTTTTATCCTACCAGTCAGGAGATATCCTCAAAGCAAAAGTTTCGTTTTTATGGTTCTTCGGTTTGTGTTATGCAATAGACGGGGGGGTATAAGGTATGTAACCCTTATAGAGAAAGACATTTGGAGATTTTTATCAATTGCTTTTGCTCTAGAGCGAACTAATCAATTAAGTCTCTTGCCAGATAAGGATTTAGTCGATTTATGCCCCCCTATCGAACCATAACAAGTAACGAAGAACCCTAATTATTAACTGTTGAGGGGGGTTCTTAGACCTCCCTTTTTTGGCTCTCCCAGGTTTGGTGGGTAAAATGTATTCTAAGATACATTCCTCCTAGCGAGGGGGTGGAACGAACCACAAAGACACAAAGGACACAAAGATCGATCGATCATATTGTAAGTTAAACTTATCACACAGAACCTAGAAGAGCCCCTTTTTTTTGATAGAAAACGGGTTTCTTGAAGAAACCCGTTTTCTGCGCGTAAAGATCCCTTAAATCTTGGACCGATTCTACCAACGCTGCCAAAACGTATAAAGCTGATAAGGAGGTGCAAAATCAGTTCATAAGATTTTTCGTACAACCCACGCTTTATCTTGGAGGTGCTACACTGGGTCTAGCTGGGCTAGGTTGTGCCGTAGCTGGAATGAAGAATCTGATAAAACCCTAATCCCCTTACTTTAGATGTTTTTAAATACCTTAATTTAAAAGTATGTTAACATCCCTGACTCTTGGGAATTTCAAAAGCTATAAGGAGGCAACCTTATCTCTAGCACCCATCACCTTTTTAATCGGTGCTAATGCGTCAGGTAAAAGTAATGCACTAGAAGCAATTCGCTTACTTTCATGGTTAGCGAAAGGTAGTAGGTTAGATGACATTTGCGACAAAATCTAACTCTTTGCTAAAGGGTTTCTGACAATTAACGTACTTAAATTGACGACGATTAACTTGTAGGTATACTGGTTGACCTGAGATTGGTAAATCTTTGACTAAATGTCGATGATTTTGGTGGAGTTTATCGCTCTCTAACCCACAACGAGGACAGGTTGCTTTTTGATTTTTCGATTCGATTCGGCAAACTATACCGATATTTTCTAGGTGTAG
>NZ_JAPZSZ010000079.1:0-2740 GCF_027532095.1 Microcystis sp. LE19-195.1E | reverse complement strand
CTCAAGTGAATCGGTTAGTCTCGGTTGAACTAGGAACTAAATAGGGTTGGCGGCAAAAAGTTTGTTGGTGGGGTTAGGAGTCGGTCGTCGGTCGTCAGTAGCCGGTCGTTTCAGGCTTTGTTGCCCTCTTTTTTTGTACCATTTTATGTACTAAAAAAAGGATAATGCCAGGTTTTTGAAGGTCTTAATCCTATATTCTTGCACTAACATCGGATTTTAACAGGTCAAAAGCCTTATTTTAAAAGGGTTTTACCATTATTCAGCAAACCCCAGTTAGAATTTCTCCGATTTAAAGCGCAAATTGTTAATTGGTATTCCTGACAAAGGGAGTTATTTACTGAGGTCATCCGCTCTTTTATTGTCAATAATTTAGCATCCAACTTCCTTGACCTCAATAACTTGGAAGCCATAGTCTGAAGTTCAAAGGCATACTACGGAAATTCTGTCAATGCTTAAGTCCTAAAGCAATGATTAGACAAGGGGCTTAAGCCCCTTGTCTTCAAGGTTAGTTACAGTTGCTATCTTCTGTTTACTTCTTTTTAGCTGGAGCTGCTGGCGCAACTTCAACTTTGGGAGCATCTCATTTATGCAAGTGAGTAATTATGCTTGTCGCTAAAACTTGCTTCTGGTAAGGCTTTCAAAATAGCTTGACATAAAACTTAATTTAGGAGTTACAAAGGTGAGATGCTCACCGCAACTTTTGCGGCGTTGTCAGATTAGAATATGAAAGATGCAATGCAATCCTTGCTATCAAAGTAATTTCAGTTCCAAGCTGATTCGGAGCATCTTTCAATTTGACAACGCCACTTTTGCTGTAACTTTGACACTATTGACACCCTTGATTTGTTTTACCAAGGGGTCAATTTTGTCGAGTTGCTCTTGAGTTTCTACGGTTCCAGAGACGACTACCGCTCCATCTTTAGCAGAAACTGTAAGTTGCCCTTTCGGGATGTTGGCTTCTAGCTTAGAGCGAACTTCACTGGAAAGGTCACTGTTGGCGCGATCCGCATCTCCTCCAGTTAGATTGTTGCGTTGCTCACGAGCGCGAATATCAGAATTGAGTTGATTTCGGCGCACTTGACTAGACGCATCGCTTTGGTTCTTTTGGACTGTTTTAGTATCAGGAACTTGCCCCGTTTCCTCTGTGGAAGAAGGGGCGTTGGTGCTAGTTTTAGCGTTGTTCCCACAAGCCACAGTTCCAATCAGTAGAAGGCTGCTGAGGATTAAAGTTGTGATCTTTTTCATGATGCAAATCCTTTAATAATTTCCGATTTTACAAACGAGAAGCAGGAGGATCGACATAGCCTTCAATTGCTAGGGCATTGTAAATTTCCCACTCGCGAATCCCTCGGCGCTTTAGAATTGTTTCAGCCTGAAGGATGTCAGCATCTGCACCGTCCACGATCAACAGGTAGTCTCCACGAACCACATAATCGTGATAGACTCGTGCCCGATCTTCTGGAATTCCTAGACCAATTAGACCACCTACCAAACCTCCGGTAGCCGTCCCGATTGCACCGCCAGCTAACGTGGTAGCGATCGCAGTTGCAGCCGCCCCTGCCAACATGACGGGACCCACTCCAGGAATTGCCAATATGCCCAACCCAACCAGCAAGCCTGTCAGTCCTCCGATGGCTCCGCCTGCCGCTGCCCCGGTCTTTGCTCCTTCGTCAATATGAGTTGTTTTTGTTTCGGTAAGCTCTTGAACTCGTGTCTCACCAATCCGGTTGCTCTGCTCCAGGCGTTCTGGCTCTTTGGCAATGATTGATACCTGATTCATGGCAAATCCGTCATCTCGTAATCCATTCAGTGCCTTCTCTGCCTCTTGATGGCTAGAGAAGATTCCCACGGCTCGTTTACGGTTAGTTAAAGTCATTTTTCCCTCCAACGCTATGCGGTAAAAGCTTTGTAAATCCTATAGTATGGCGAACTATAGCGATTGAATTTCCTGATTCGAGTTGACAATTCTGCTCCTGGTATTACTGTAACAGGCGGTTGCTTGATTTACTGTATGAATTGATTGAGTCTGTATGAATTGCTTGAATACGACACAAAATGTAACGGGCGATGTACTGGAACTACCTTTTTTTATTAATAAATAGCGCCGCCCTTAACAGACGGTAAGGCCACTCTTTTTGTCTCTGCTGCTCTTATTGCACTGCTAGAACAGAAATATGTCCGACCTCTTTTGTATCGCTGCGAGGCCGGATGAGGATCTCCACGTCTTGATTCAATGCCGTGAGAAATTCCATCAATCGTTCAACTGAAAATTGATCGAGCCGATAGTTTTTTAGCGCTGAAACCTTGGGCTGCGGGATATTAAGCAGTATGGCAATCTCCCGCTGTTTCAGCTTGCGACTTTTCAGAAGTTCGTTAACAGCAAGGGCTAGGCGTGTTTTCGTCTGCCGTTCGGCTGCGTCTGGATAACCAAGGTCAGCGAAAACGTTCGTGGTGCCGCAAGTGATTTCCAAATTGCTCATTTTGTCCCTCTACTTTCATAATCCACTTGTGCGCGTTTCATCCGTTCAACAATAAGCTTTACATCCTCTTGAGGTGTCTTGATTCCAGAATTCGACTTTTTCTGGAATGCGTGCAGAACTTGACGCTCCCATCGCACTCATGGGAGGGATTCCCTGTTCATCCAGTTACCTTATTTATTAGGCTTTCACCTAATAGACAGTGGGTAGTCTGTCCGAGGGATTGAATTCCTGTCCGCCCGACAGTATTTGCTTTATTGAGA
>NZ_JAPZSZ010000070.1:0-10229 GCF_027532095.1 Microcystis sp. LE19-195.1E | reverse complement strand
CCCACACCCCACACCCCACACCCCACACCCCACTCCCTACACCCCACTCCCTACACCCCACACCCTACACCCCACACCCCACACCCCACACCCTACACCCCACACCCTACACCCCACACCCTACACCCCACACCCTACACCCTACACCCCACACCCTACACCCCACACCCCACACCCCACACCCTACACCCCACACCCAACCCCCATCACCTCATCCATGACACCAGATAGTTTTCGCGTCAGTTTTGCTCCCTTATCTTTGCAGGAAGTATATCAATTAGCCGATGATGGGGCTAATGGTGCTATTGTACTAATGAGTGGCACTGTACGGGAGCAAACCGACGGTAAACCGGTTATTTATCTTGATTATCAGGCCTACGAACCCATGGCGATCGAGGTTTTCCGGCAAATTGCTCGGCAAATTCGGCAAACCTGGCCCGATACCAATCGAGTTGTCATTCACCATCGCACCGGTAAGCTACAAATCGGTGAAATTAGCGTCTTAGTAGCGGTGGGTTGTCCCCATCGGGGGGAAGCTTTCGCAGCCTGTCGTTATGCTATTGATACTCTCAAGCATAATGCCCCCATCTGGAAAAAAGAATACTGGTCTGATGGTTCTAGTCAATGGGTTAGTATTGGGGCTTGTGAAACGGCCCATTAGGTCTAATAACGCAAAATTAAGGCAATTTTTTGGTAATCGTTCAAGGAATCTTCATCGACTAAAGCTACACGTCCTCCCTTGGCCAATACCACTTCGATAATTTCATCCACTGCATCATCGATTACCTCCGTACCACCGACGTTTTCCACCAGCACTAAATCACCGTTTTCGCTTAAAACTGCGGGTACATGGTAATTTTTCTCCACTAATAACAATTTTCCTCGACCTTCCTGCGCTAAACGCCACACTTCTCCCAGGGTAGAGATAACTTTTTGAGCGCTGACTGCCGCGTCCAAAGCTTGCAGGGCTTCAGTTTTTTGATTCTGACGCACTGAATGCATAATCGGCAATACTTGCGGAATTAATTCTGGCAGTGAGGTTTTGTCAAAATTGCCGGTTAAAGTGCCAACAATTGCTGATGTGTACTGTGAAACTTCTTGAAAGAAGGAAATTTGACGAACCACTCCACCCACAATCAAAGGGGAAGAATCATCAATGTCAATGTATTCACCCAGAGCATTATCTACCTGCTGGAAAAATCGCCGGATTCTATCATCTAGATAACTGGTATCGGCATCAAAGGGCAGTGGTGCGGTGGCCCCCGGTCCAGTCATTTCTAAGGGAAAATTTTGATCGCAAATTTCTTCGAGAGTTTCTCCTGTAGCTGAGATTAAACGAGTAGAACCCTGACTTAATAGTAACAGCCAATAGGGTTGTTCTCGATGTAATCCATAAACTAAATCCCGTGTGGCAAAGGTTTTATCGATGACAACTCTTGCCTGGACAGAAAAAGGCAGGTTATAAAGCTTGGCAATATCCGGACCAATATAGAGAGCTAATCCATCTAGAGTATAAGGATAATCTATTTCAGCTACTAGACTATCGAGGCGATCGAACAAAGGTTCGATTTCACGTTTAGAGAATTCTTCCGATAATCGGCGCTTTGCTTCATCGACCAAATTTTTAACGAGAATAGGGTCTTGTTTGTTATCCGGTGAGGTGCGATGGGTGGGTAAGAGAATCGAAAGGGCGGGTATTTGAGTTAGGGATTGTAGTTTCTTAAGTTCTTGACGAGTAATCATTGACTTTCCCTTGATTTATAGGGTTAAGGAGCTAAAAATACTGGCTTTATCCAGATTTTCTCGATTTATTCAGTATTCCAGCTAACATTTTAGGGAAAAAATGTAATTATATCTAGAAAATTAAGAATTTATACTGAATTGCTTTGGCAGAGATTGAGGGAATTTTTAACCAGAAAACTAGGAATATTATTGATTTATCGATCGTCCACCATCAGGACAGAAAATGTTAAGGATGGGTAAATAACCCATCCTCGGAATAATTAGGAGCTGCTGAATAAATCTAAAAACATTGTTGGGTAAGACTTTTAGACTTTTTGTCAATCAAAAAGTACTGGGCATGGGAGTGATCAGGGGGAAAATTCCGGGACTTTTTTCCTGAAAATTAGGTAATTGGCCCCCTCAAAACCGGTAAAACCCCACACCCCACACCCCACACCCCACACCCTGCCCCCAGGAAAAACTTTTTCAGCATACCCTAATTAGGCCGCTATGGCGGTTTTTTCCGCTGTTAATGCCTCTTGGCGTTGAAATTCGGCTAATTGTGCCATAATTTCATCCCGAACAATCTGACGGTATTCCAGGAAATGCTCGTTGTGGGCGCAGACAGTGATATAGTGTTCGGCATTGGCGGGATTATGGCGCAAAATACCGAATAAATTCTGCCAGAATTTCCAGCGAGTGGAACGTTTAAAGCCCTGTCGCCAGATAATTACCGCTAGGGCATAGAGATCGGCCCGGCGAGGCAGTTTAAAGGCAGGTTTCGCTTTAGGTGCCCCTAATTTCAGGAAACAGCGATAGGTGCGATCAAGAAATACCTCCGGATCGTACAATTTCCAGAAGGCTTCAATATATTCCGTGGCAATATCTTCGATCGGCCGGGTGGGAACGAAATTCATCAGGGTACTTTGGTTAATGTCCTGTTTCCCCGTTAATCGTAGTCGTCCTTCTTTTTCCAAGCGAGTCCATAGGGCGGTATTGGGTAAAGCTTGTAACATTCCGAAGAGAGCCGTGGGAATGGCCGCTTCTTCGACAAAATTAATAATGCGATCGGCCGCTCCTTTTTTCTCGCCATCAAAACCGATGATAAATCCCGCCATAGGGCGCAATCCGGCTTTAATAATCTTTTCTACCGTCTCGGTTAACGAACTACGGGTATTTTGGAATTTTTTGGTTAATTGTAAACTTTCTTCGTCGGGGGTTTCAATGCCTAAAAAGACGGCATCAAAGTAACAATCAACCATCATTTCCATTAATTCGGGATCGGCGGCTAAATCCACCGATGCTTCCGTGTTAAACCGGAAAGGATACTGGTGTTCTTCTTGCCAAACTTTTAATTCTTTGAGGAGTAATTTAACGTTGCGCTTGTTGCCAATAAAATTATCATCCACCATGAACACGCCCCGGCGCCAACCTAACTCGTAGAGATAATCTAATTCTTTTAATAATTGTGCAGGGGTTTTGGTGCGGGGTTTACGACCGTAGAGAACGATAATATCGCAAAATTCGCACTGGAAGGGACATCCCCGCGAGAATTGTACCGACATGGAATCATAAGCTTCAAAATCGAGCAGATCGTAGCGTGGGATCGGGGTAATTGTCACATCGGGTTTTTCTGTGGTGCGGAAAACACCTTTGGTTTCTCCTTTTGCCAATGCTTCCACAAACATCGGGATGGTGATTTCTCCCTCATCGAGGATCAGAAAATCAGCCTCGGCCACTTCGTGGGGGATAGAAGTGGGATAGGGACCACCCACGGCCACCAGTTTACCCCGTTGCTTGGCTTCGTGAATTTGCTCGATTAAATCTTGACGTTGCACAATCATGCCCGAAAGAATCACTATTTCGGCCCAATCCCATTCTGCTTCTGTCACCGCCCGAATATTGCGATCGACCAGTTTAAATTCCCATTGCTGCGGTAAAATCGCCGCCACCGTCACCATACCCAGGGGGGGAAGTAAGACTTTGCGATCGACTAATTCCAGAATTTTGTTATAAGACCAGAAAGTCGGCGGAAAAACGGGATAAATCAGTAAGGCGCGCATATTCACTCCTCGCTCGATGGCGATCGATTCTTGACCTTTCGCTTGATTGTAATCTTTTTCGGTCAGGGATGGGAAAACCGTTATTTAGCCCTAGAACTAAGATCAGGTTTGATTTTCGGCCGCCATGCCCACCCTTGACCCTGCCCCCATAAAAGTTTATGGTCAACATTAATAAAATTTATGTAAACAAATGTTGCATAGTCTGGGAAGTTATGTTACATTTAATATCAAGCACTTGAATCAAATGCAATTTTATTATAGGAAGGCAATTCACCATGGATAAGCAAGAAAACAAACTCGGCTTCACCGCTTTCGCTGAAAACTGGAATGGTCGTTTAGCCATGCTCGGTTTCGTTATTGGCGTAGCTACGGAATACTTAACCCACAAAGGTATCCTTGCTCAATTAGGCTTAATGTAATTTCAGCCTCGATTGCTGTGCATCTACAATCAACTTGAATAAATTATCAAAAAAGGGAGGAGCATCGCTCTTTCCCTTTTTTAGTTGCAGGTTGGGGATGGGGGAGTGGGGTGATAGGGAAGTGGGGTGTGGGGTGTGGGGTGTAGGGTGTAGGGTAGTTGATGTACTGGAAAATCTCTCAAGTAACCTTGTTTGAGAACACTTGTCGGCAATTCCTGTCTATGGTTAATTAAGAAAAATAAACTGTAGCGAAATATACTGTTTTTTCATGTTCTAATGGGGATAGATAGGGGGAAAAAAATCATGTCGAAATCACTCTTTACCGATGCCAGCAGTCGCCTAGAACGCGCCCTTAAGTATGTCTCCATTTCCGATGATGCGATCGAGCGGTTAAAATATCCCAAAGCTAGTCTCAGCGTCTCCATCCCCGTCCGTATGGACAACGGCACTTTAAGAATCTTCCAAGGCTACCGCGTCCGCTACGATGACACCCGCGGCCCCGGCAAAGGAGGTGTGCGCTATCATCCCAACGTCAGCATTGATGAGGTGCAGTCCCTGGCCTTTTGGATGACCTTTAAATGCGCCCTGCTGGATTTGCCCTTTGGTGGGGCTAAGGGCGGCATTACCCTCAATCCGAAAGAATTGTCAAAAGCCGAGTTAGAACGTCTTAGCCGGGGCTATATCGAGGGTATAGCCGACTTTATTGGTCCCGATGTCGATATTCTTGCCCCCGATGTCTATACCAACGAGATGATCATGGGTTGGATGATGGACCAGTACAGCATCATTCAGCGTAAAATTAGTCCGGCGGTGGTGACGGGGAAACCTTTAACCATGGGAGGCAGTCGTGGTCGCGATACGGCGACGGGAACAGGAGCTTTTCATGTTATTCATTCTCTTTTGCCGAAATTAGACAAAAAACCAGCTAATACTACCGTGGCCGTCCAGGGATTCGGTAACGCCGGGGCCATAGTGGCGGATCTCCTCGCCAAAGCCGGTTATCAAGTGGTGGCGGTAAGTGATTCCCAGGGCGGCATTTATCGGGAAAAAGGACTAGATATTGCCAGCATTCGTCAGTATAAACAGGAACACCGCGAGATTACTGCTATTTACTGTCAGGATACCGTCTGTCATATCGTGGAACACGATGGGATTAGTAATGAAGAATTATTAGCCCTAGATGTGGATGTTTTGATTCCAGCAGCCCTAGAAAACCAAATTACCGCCGAAAATGCCGATCGCGTGCGGGCGAAATATATCTTTGAAGTGGCCAATGGTCCCACTACCTCAGAAGCCGATCGCATTTTAGACTCAAAAGGGATTCTCGTTTTCCCCGATATTCTGGTTAACGCAGGTGGGGTAACGGTGAGTTATTTTGAATGGGTGCAAAATCGCAGCGGTCTTTATTGGCGATTAAACGAGATAAATGAGCGCTTAAAAGAAAGAATGGTGACAGAAGCGGAAAAAGTCTGGTCTTTCGCCCAGGAGTTCGATATATCTCTGCGTAACGCCGCCTACGCCCAGGCCATTGCTCGTCTCGGTGAGGCCCTAGATGCCAAGGGAACCCGCGATTATTATCAAAATAAGACGAGAGCTTAAGGTCGTCAGTCGTCGGTCGTCGGTCGTCTGGAAATAAATAGGGTGATAGGGTTTTGGGGTGATAGGGTGATGAGACAGCTTCCCCACCCCCCAATTCATAATTCATAATTCATAATTCATAATTCATAATTCCCACCCCCCCACTTCCCCACTTCCCCAATTCATAATTCATAATTCATAATTCATAATTCCCTAAATATTGGAGAGCATGATGCCAGTTCAATTATCATTGCCCTTGTATCATCAACTTTCTCAACCAGAGGTGATTGAATACTTGACCAGCGATGGGTCAGCGGGCTTATCAGCAGAAGAAGTGGCCAGTCGCTACGAAAAATATGGCCCGAATGAACTGCGATTTAAGCCGGGGAAACCAGCTTGGTTGAGGTTTTTGCAGCAATTTCATCAGCCACTACTCTATATTCTCCTGCTTGCGGGTACTATTAAGGCATTTTTAGGGTCTTGGACGAATGCCTCGGTGATTTGGGGAGTTACTCTGATCAATGCCATTATTGGCTATGTGCAGGAAGCTAAGGCGGAAGGTGCGATCGCTTCCCTAGCCAAGGCCGTAACCACAGAAGCGACCGTGTTGCGAGAGGGACAAACTCTCCGGATTCCATCTCAGGATTTGGTGCCAGGAGATATCGTTTTATTGGCATCGGGGGATAAAGTACCGGCGGACTTGAGGCTGCTGAAAGTCCGCAATTTGCAGGTGGATGAGTCTGCCCTGACCGGGGAATCCTTGCCCGGGTCGAAAGCGATCGAACCCTTACCCGGGGATACGCCCCTAGCAGAAAGGACAAACATGGCCTACGCAGGGAGTTTCGTTACCTTTGGACAGGGCAAAGGGATCGTTGTCTCTACGGCCAACGCCACCGAAGTGGGGCAGATTTCCCAGTCGATGGAAAGCCGAGTCAGCCTTAGCACACCCCTGACCCGTAAATTTGCCCAATTTAGCCGCACCCTACTCTACGCAATTTTGACCCTAGCAACCTTGACCTTTGCCATCGGGTTAGGACGGGGGAAATCTTGGATCGATATGTTTGAAGCTGCCGTTGCCCTCGCAGTGAGTGCGATTCCAGAAGGGCTGCCGGCAGTGGTAACGATTACCTTGGCCATTGGGGTCAACCGCATGGCCAGTCGCAATGCGATTATTCGTAAACTGCCCGCAGTGGAAGCATTGGGGAGTGCGACCGTCATTTGTTCCGACAAAACCGGAACCCTGACCGAAAATCAAATGACTGTACAGTCCATTTATACTGAAGGGCAATATTACGCCGTTAGTGGTGGTGGCTATAGTCCCAAGGGCGAAATTAGTCTGATCACCGATGGCAACCCTGGCAGCCCATTTGCAGAGGAATTACCGCCGGCCCTAGGGGATTGTCTGGTAGCTGGTTTGCTTTGTAATGACTCCGGGCTAAAACAAACGGGAGAAGATTGGTCAGTGGTGGGGGATCCTACGGAAGGGGCGCTGATTGCGGCCGCTGCCAAAGCAGGTCTCAGTCAATTGGGGCTATTGTCTTTAACCCCACGATTGGATGCAATTCCCTTTGAATCTGAGTACCAATACATGGCAACCCTGCATGATGGCATACCTCGTCTGATCTATGTCAAGGGATCGGTTGAGTCGCTAATGCGTCGTTGTTCCCAGATGATCGATCGCTATGGTCAGATGACCGCGCTTAACGCCCAACAGATCGAGCAAGCGGTAGAAACGATGGCAGAGCAGGGGTTACGGGTGCTTGCCTTTGCCCAAAAAGCAGCAGCTTCTCATCAGCATTCTATCGACCATGAGGATATTGAAACAGGCTTGGTGTTTCTAGGATTACAGGGCATGATTGACCCGCCTCGTCCAGAGGCGATCGCTGCCGTTCATGCCTGTCAAACTGCCGGGATTCGCGTCAAGATGATTACTGGTGATCATCTTGTCACGGCGCGGGCGATCGCGGAACGGATGGGCATTAAAACGGCAGCACAAGTCTTAGCATTTGAGGGAAAACAATTAGCGCAAATGGATAATCATCAACTGGCCCAAGCGGTGGTCGATGGATCGGTATTTGCCAGGGTTGCCCCTACCCAAAAACTGCAACTGGTGGAAGTACTCCAGTCCCAAGGAGAAATCGTGGCGATGACGGGCGATGGTGTTAATGATGCGCCGGCTCTCAAGCAGGCCGATATCGGCATTGCCATGGGGAAAGGAGGAACGGAAGTCGCCCGGGAATCTGCTGATATGCTCCTCACTGATGATAACTTTGCCTCGATCAAGGCCGCTGTCGAAGAAGGACGCACCGTTTATCAAAATTTACGCAAAGCGATATCTTTTCTCTTGCCTGTCAATGGTGGCGAATCGATGACCATTCTGATCAGTACTTTACTGGCGCGAGATTTACCCATCCTCTCCCTACAAGTACTCTGGTTGAACATGATCAACTCGGTCACGATGACTGTTCCCCTGGCCTTTGAAGCAAAATCCCCCGGCATTATGCAGTCACCACCACGCAATCCCAATGAACCTTTGATCACCAAAAAACTATTGCGCCGAATTTTGGCTGTTTCATTGTTTAACTGGATTCTGATTTTTGGTATGTTTGAGTGGGCTAAATCGACCACAGGAGATATTGCCGTTGCCCGCACAATGGCAATTCAATCCCTTGTGGCAGCACGGGTTATCTATCTGCTCAGTATCAGTCAATTAGGGATGAGCCTAGTTAACTACCTGCGTCGTCAGTCAACCTCGATTACTAATGCACCGATCCTAATTTTGGGGATTGTGGCTGCTGTTGCCCTACAAATTTTGTTTAGTCAATGGGGGGTGATGAACAGTCTGTTTGCAACGGCGACCCTAACCGGTCATCAATGGCTAATCTGTTTGTTGCCGATGCCGCTCATGGTACTTTGGGCAATTTTTGCCAACCGCATCGATCCTCCTCATTGTCACGGGAAATAAATAATCGTGAATTCTTGACCGCAACTATAAAAACTGGCGGTTTTTATTCCCCTAATTGCCAGGTTATCTCTTCACCCGCTCGTAACGGCACCAGTCCGGATTCGGGAAATGGCAATTCATCGGGAATGCGCCAAGGGGTTTTGGTTAAGGTGATTTGTTCGGTATTTCGGGGGAGTTGATAAAAATCTGGACCGTGGAAGCTGGCGAACCCTTCTAGTTGATCGATCGCATCAACGCTCTCAAAGGCTTCTGCGTACAACTCTAGGGCGTGCAGAGCCGAATAACAACCCGCACAGCCACAGGAACTTTCTTTGCTGTAGCGAGAATGGGGCGCGCTATCGGTCCCTAGAAAAAACTTGGGATTGCCCGATGTTGCCGCTTGCAAAAGTGCCAAACGATGATCCTCTCGTTTCAAAATCGGCAGGCAATAAAAATGAGGACGAATGCCACCGGTAAAGAGAATGTTTCGGCTAAACAATAAATGTTGGGGCGTAATTGTGGCGGCGACATTGTTGTTAGCAGATAGAACAAACTTGACCGCATCGGCAGTGGTAATGTGTTCAAACACCACCCGCAGTTTGGGAAATCTTGTTATCAGTGGGATTAAGTGCTTCTCAATGAACACTTTCTCTCGATCGAACACATCAATATCACCATCGGTAACTTCTCCGTGCAGTAGTAGCGGCATATCCAGCTGCTCCATCGCTGCCAAAACGCCATCGCACCTACGAAGGTCCGTCACCCCCAAGTCGGAATTAGTTGTCGCACCGGCTGGGTAGTATTTCACCGCTTTGACAAACTGGGAGGCTTTCGCCGCCACGATTTCTTCGGGACTGGTATTATCGGTGAGATATAGGGTCATCAGTGGCTCGAACTGTTGACCCTCTGGAACTGCTGCCAGAATGCGCTCGCGATAGGAGGCAGCATCAGCGACTGAGCGCACTGGGGGCTTTAAATTCGGCATGATAATGGCACGGGCAAACTGACGCACCGTATGGGGTAGAACCGCTTTCATTGCCGCACCATCGCGGAGATGAAGGTGCCAGTCGTCGGGTCGAGTCATTGTGAGTCTTCGCATTGTTCAATCATACTACGGTTAGGGTTCCCACCTCACCAAACACAAGGGTTTTAGTTGATTGGAAAGAACCTTTGATTTTAAGTAGCTGGTTACAATTAAATTAAAAATGAATTTTAGGTTCGATCCCCCCTGCCCCCCTTGATAAGGGGGGTGCCGATAGGTGGGGGGATCTGATAACTTTTAACGCCTACCTACTTAGCAGCGAAATTGATTTGACGGTGACGATAATTCCTCTTGACAAAATCCCAGCACTTGACATATACTTAGGGCTTGCTGAATAAATCTAAAAACCTTGTTGGATAAGACTTTTGGACTTTTTTCCCCTCAAAAAGTACCAGATATGGGAGTGATCAGGGGGAAATTCAGGGACTTTTTCCCTGAAAATTAGGTAATTGACCCCCTCA
>NZ_JAPZSZ010000188.1:0-13546 GCF_027532095.1 Microcystis sp. LE19-195.1E | reverse complement strand
CCAAGCTTTTCTGGTCGGAACCCCCTAAGCCGAGTTTTCAAGGTGCTGCGCCGTCCACTTGGTTTTCGAGACTGGCCTTTTAATTCTAACGTAAAGCCAACCTAGAACGGCGGGGTTTCAGACCCAAAATTTCCGATGATTGGTCTTGAATCTAGAAATTATCTTGGTAAAAGCTATCTGCAGCCGATGGGATAAAAAAAATCCCGACCACGATTTTTTCATCGGTGGGGGATATGCAGTAATAACCTGAACCGAGATAATCAGGACTAATTACAATCATCGTCCTTATCACCCTTACAGTCACGGTTTGGTAAAATTAGCGGCCAAGAGGAACGGTCAAAATGGTTATCTTGACTATTAACCGCTAATGTGCGAGGAAGAGAACCTAACAGCAAGGAGACCACAACAAACAAGGTTAACGAGATTTTCATGGCTTTACTCCCTTAAACACCATCAGGTAATTGACCTATTTTTACCATAGGGCCTTCCTTCTCGGATGTCAGTCCCATTGCCAAGAGGGAAAAAGGGGTTAACATGGAAAAAAAGGGAATATAAGTAGAATAAAGTAGAACCGGATGAAACCACAGGGATGGGACGAGTTTCTTAAACATCTAGCTAGAGAATACGGTGTTCAAGGCAAATTAAAGGAGATTTTTTTAGTTCGTTTTGCCTACGAAAATTGGCGCAAACCGGATGAGGAAATTTGGGAAATGGCCGAGGCTGCCAGCCATGAAACCTATAAAAAACAGATGACTAAAATCTATAGCTATTTCTCGGTAGATAAAGATAATGGCTGTCCCGAACTCGAATTAGGTAGTAAAGGGCCGGGTAAGTTCCAAATCCTCCGGGAATGGTTCAAAGATCTCAAATATCCTGAATGGAGAAATCAACCCGCCCCGATACTAGCAGAAAAATCAGTTATAGATACTTATATTAGCCGCCCTCCCGTCGAAAGCGACTGTTATCAAGAAATTAATCGCCCAGGGTCACTCATTCGCATTAAATCCCCCGAAAAGACCGGTAAAACTTCTCTGCTTAAACATCTGCTCGCTCAGGCAGATAGTTGGGGACATAGCACAGTTTATATTAATTGTCAAGTGGCAGAAAAGGCGATGTTTGCCAGTTTAGACCGATTTTGTCGCTGGTTTTCGGCAAATGTCAGCCGAGAATTGGGTTTAAAGCCGCAATTAGATGAATATTGGGATGAGGAACTATTTGGCAGTTTAATCAGTTGTCAAACCTATTTTCAGTCCTATCTTTTGGAACAGATTAACGGGCCGCTCTTTTTGGCCCTAGATAATTTAGACAGAATTTTCCAGTATCCCGACATCGCTAGGGATTTTCTGCCGCTGTTGCGCTGTTGGCACGAAGAAGCTAATAATTTAGAAATCTGGCAGAATTTGCGGTTAGCGATTGCTAATTCCACGGAAATCTATATTCAATTGGACGCTAATCAATCTCCCTTTAATGTCGGCCGCGCGATTAAATTACCCGGTTTTAGCCTCGAACAACTGGAAAACTTGGCTAGTAGCTACGGATTGCCCAAAAATGAGGATAATCAGCGTTTTCTTAGCGATTTAATTGCCCTAGTTGCTGGTCATCCCTATCTTAGCCGTTTGGCCCTGGAAGCGCGGGTGCGTGGGGAAAAAAATATTCTCCCTAATGCTGCTACCCAAGGGGGAATTTATGCGGCACACCTGCGTCATCACTGGGATAGTCTGCAAAAACAGCCGGAATTATTGACAGCGATGGGGGAAGTGGTTAATTCTCCCGATAAGGGAGCGCGATTAGAACCGATTACTGCCTATAAACTGGAAAGTATGGGCTTAATTCAGTTAAAAGGCGATCTAGCCCAGCCTAGCTGTCAATTATATCAGCTTTACTTCCGAGAGGAACAAACTGGCAGCGATCTCTAGTGGATAATTATACTAAATCCGTTGAGTACAGGCTAGTTACGAGGAGAGGCACTCATGCAAAGGGGAATAAATAATCAGTTTTTAATAACCGGATTGACTATCACATTTGCAGAAATATCGACAATCAGCAATTATCAGTGACTCTTAAATTATTACAAATATATCAGCAGCCGCGTGTAAGCATCCCACCGAAAAGCTCATGCGCTCCGGGGTTTGGGTAGGGTTGATTCATGAATCAACCCTACCATGAATCAACCCTACTATGAATCAACCCTACTATGAATCAACCCTACTATGAATCAACCCTAGGAGTTTGGGGGGTTCTACCCCCCAAAAGCTTGGATTGAGTAATAAAATCGGAAGTAACGATCAATTTTGGCAGATAGTTTCCCTTTAAAAATCCCAACTTAGTAGATTTACAAAAATGAGATGCACCCGCTCAAAGATTGTTCAACTTGCCAAAGATTGTAGTTCGGAAGTGCCATAAACTCTCACGATTTTGTCTTGGCAGGCCGTGGCGATATAATTACCATCGGGACTAAAACAAACCGAATAGATTTTCTGGGGATGGGGAATAGAAATAATCGCTTTTCCTGCTTTTAAATCCCATAATTTTAAGCTTTTATCATCACTACCACTGGCTAATAGTTGATTATTAGGACTAACACTAACTGAATTGATATGATCACTATGTTCGCTGAGAGTTTTTACCTCTGTACCTGCTTTAATATCCCAGATTTTAATAGTTTTGTCTTTGCTGCCACTGGCTAAAAATTTGTTATTACTGCCGAAATCTACCGATAAAATACCTCCAAACCAATCGGAATGACCTTTTAAGGTAATAGTGCTTTTTTCTGCCAGATTCCAAATAATTACCGTTTTGTCATTTTCGCCGCCACCACTGGCTAAAAGTTGACCATTTTGACTAAATTTAACTGTTAGGACTTTATCGCTATGACCTTGTAATGTGGACAGAGTTTCTCCGGTTTTTACTGACCATATTTTCACCGTTTTATCTTCACTACCACTAGCAATAATTTCCTTATCGGGATGAACAGCTACTGCTGTAACTTTATCTTGGTGTCCCGTTAAGGTAGAGATTAATTTTTTAGTTTCCAGTGACCAAATTCTTACGGTTTGATCATCTCCTCCACTAATCAAAAATCCTTGACAGGGACTAAAAGCAACAGAATTGATTCTTTTATGTCTATGTCTTGAAAATATATCATCAATCTCCGAAACCTTTACTTGAGGAGGTTTTGAGAATATATCATTAATTTTAGGTATAGCGATTCCACCCTTATTTCCAAATATATTGCCAATCCCCTCCTCTAGATCTCCAAACATTTTATTGATATCATCTTCAAAAACTTGATCAATTTTTTTAGTTAAAGAAAACTTCTGATTTTTTCTCCATTCCCAGATTAGAATATTACTATCATCTCCAGCACTAGCCAAAAATTTACCATCTTGGGAAAAAGTTAGACATTTAACCTCACCTTCATGGCCTTCTAGGGATTTAAAAGATACTAAGCGATTAAACATAGTGAAAACATTAGTTAGTTAATCAAGATTTTTCGGCATTACCCGATCTTGGTTGTTCTGTAGGGGACTAAGCCATCCCTGAGATAACTTTTCAGAAATCTCCGCTCACCACAAGTACGGGTAAGCTATTCTTCCGTAATTATAACTAATTACAGCGTTTCTCGTCAAGGAGATTCAGCTAATCTAAGGATAGGCGATTAAAATACGTCTTAGCTTATAAGTACCCCTTGACAATCATAGTAGTAGGGTGGGTGAGGGGACAATAATCGAAAAAATTGCCCGATAAATATAAGTATTCACCGTAACCTAGCCCAAAAAGGCTGCTATTTAGGGGCGCTATAGGGTAAGATTAACTATTAGGGTGGAGTTTATTGCCGATTTTAATCTTGTCCTAACCAAGCAAAATTGACAATTGAATCTGTAATTTTAAAAATATCTATCCCATCAATCTCATCTAACCGCAAATGCTTAAAATTTTAGTTGATGGTACACCGATAAGACAAAATCCTAGTGGAATTGGATTATATGCTTATCACCTGATTGCCGAATTAGCTAAATTACAAAACCAAGAAAACTTTTCCCTGTCCCTCTGTTTTCAACCATCGGTAAAAAACTGGCTGCGGGGTAATCTTTCTATTCCCGAAAAACTGCAATCCTATCCAGAGGTTAAATGTTTACCAATTCCCGTCAGTCTTAGCAATATCTTAACCCGATTTCCTAATCCTCTAATTCCCTATCTAGAAAACTTTCTTGATTCTCCCGATATTCTCCACGGATTGGATCATGTGGTGTATCCTTGTCGTCAGAGTCGTAAAGTTATGACTATTCATGATGTTACTTTTATTAAATATCCTGAGTTTGTCACGGGGATTGTCAAAACCTACAGCCAACGCATTAAACAATCTCTAAAATGGACAGATTTAGTCATTGCTAACTCCGCAAGTACCAAACGAGATATTATCGAATATTTAGATGTGAACCCAGAGAAAATTTTTGTTACTCCCCTTGCAAGTCGTTATTCTTCCCTCCCCAATCCTCCCTCATCTCTAACTATCACTAAACCCTATTTACTCTTTGTTAGTACCCTAGAACCACGAAAAAATATTATTAATCTTATCGATGCTTTTAACTATCTCAAGGACAGGCATAAATTAGACCATAATCTGATTCTGATTGGCAAAAAAGGATGGAAGTATCAACCAATTTGCGATAAAATATCTCAGTCTCCCTTTCGAGATAGTATCCAACATCTTGATTATCTTACCGATGACTTAGTTGCGGATTATTATCAAAAAGCCGATGTTTTTATCTATCCTTCCTTTTATGAAGGTTTTGGATTACCGGTTTTAGAAGCGATGACTTTAGGTTGTCCCGTGGTAACTGCTAATACTGCATCCTTACCCGAAGTCACGGGAGACTCGGCAATATTAATTAATCCCGATAATTACTTGGAAATTGCTGCGGCAATCTATCAAGTTATTAGTGATACCTCTCTCCGTCAAGAATTAATCACTAAAGGAAAAAAACAAGCGGCAAAATTCTCTTGGCAAAAAACCGCACAAGCTACTATAAAAGCTTATCGTTCTCTTTTATAATAACTGGCAAATATCTATGAATAGGAATCATCAATTATTAATCAATCTCGCTTTTCTCGGTACTAAATATACTGGATTGACTACCTATACTAAAAATCTCATTCCCCAATTAGCTAACTTAAATCCTACCCTAATCACTTCTAATAGTTACCCAGATTTTAACACCTATCCTGTCTCGGCAAACCTCACCCAAGAGCAGGGAACCAAAGGCAATATTAAGCGCTTAATTTGGACAGAAACCCAACTCTATCAGACCTATCAACAATTGAAGTCTTCCCTGCTATTTACCCCCATTCCCGAAGCACCTATTTATCGAAATTGCCGCTATATTGTCACAGTTCATGATTTAATTCCCCTGCGATTCCCGAAATTTTCTCCCCTAACTTTTTATAATAAATACTATTTACCCCAAGTCCTGAAAAAAGCCACACATATTATCGCTGTTTCTCAAGCAACGGCCGCCGATATTAATAAGTTTTTTAACATACCTCTTGACAAAATAACCGTGATTCTTTCTGGATATGATTCTCATAATTTTCGTCCTCTAAATCTGGCGACTCGTCCCTATTTTCTCTATCTTGGTCGTTATGATCCTCACAAAAATATCGCTCGTTTAATCACTGCTTTTTCCCAAATCGATTCCGAATATCAATTATTAATTGTCGGTCAATTTGACCCCCGTTTTACCCCTGCTCTACAGCAACAGGTAGAAGCATTATCAATCTCTCAACGAGTGCAATTTTTAAACTATGTTTCCTATACAGAATTGCCGCAACTTTTAAACCAAGCAACTGCTTTAGTTTATCCTTCCCTTTGGGAAGGTTTCGGATTACCTGTACTAGAAGCGATCGCCTGTGGAACTCCTGTAATTACTTCTAATCTTTCCTCTCTCCCAGAAGTCACAGGAGAGGCCGCAATTTTAATTAATCCCTATAGTATCGATGAGATGAGAGAGGCAATGCAGCAAATCGCTACCGATGAACAATTACGCCTAAAATTAAAGTCCCTCAGTCGTCAACGCGCCGAGCTTTTTAGTTGGGAAAAAACCGGACAAGAAACCGCCACAATTCTGCAAAGTTTTCTCTAAAAATGGTGACAAAAAAACTTATCAATCATTGTAGGATGGGTTAGACGGCAGTAAGCATTAAAACCCAAGGATATGAGAGCAAAAACCTGTACTCTCCTGGGGAGATTCAGTGTTACTTCCTATATATTATTGTGCCATTCTTCGGGAATTTGAGCGACTTTTTCCTTACCATTAGGCTGATGAATAGGTTTTCCTAAAGGACGAATTTTGAGATTTCCTTGCCAATAAGCGGCGATTCTTTCCTTGGCAATTTTCACATATTCTGCTTCTTTTTCACTCCCCATCACTCGACGATTGTGCATAATACTAGCAATCAGAGAAGTTCCGACCCCGGCAAAAGGATCGAAAACCCAATCCCCCTCATTTGTCAAGGCTAAAACACATCTTTCTACTAATTCGATCGGATATTGACAAGGATGGATAGTTTTCTCTGGATGATTAGATTTAACGTTAGGGATATCCCACAGTAACTCATCCCATTCTTGTGCCAAAAACTCCCAAACATCGCTGGGATTTTTCCCTAAAGGATTACCAGAGGGTTTACCGATATTTTTACCTTTAAAATGGCGCTTACCAGGGTATTTAGCGGGGATTCTCACCGGATCAAGATTAAAGGTATATTTATCGGTTTTTGTCAACCACAAAATAGTTTCATATCTGCCAGAAAATCTTTTAGAGGTATGTAATCCATGACCAAAATGCCAGACAATTCTATTTCTTAAAAAGAAACCCATTTGTTTAAATAGCTGATAATAAAAAATATCTAAAGGATAAACTTCTCCCTCTTGAACGAAATTTCCCACCTGCCAGCAAATACTGCCATTATCTTGCAAGATTCTAGAGAATTCTCGCAGAATTTTGGTTTGGGTTTCCAGATAAGTATCCAAAGAGATTTTTTTTTCGTAGTCTTTTCCTAAATTGTAGGGAGGAGAAGTAATAATCAAGCTCACAGAATTATCTGGTATAGTCTTGATAAAATTATTGCTATCTCCTTGATAAAGAATTATTTCGGCATCAGGTTGATAAAAGTCTCGCACTGATTTTGATTGAGAAAATAAGGGCAACTGATTCATAGAAAATTTAGCAGAGAAGAGCCATTTTTAATTATATAGTTTTCTGTACTAAAAATCTCAAAGATTTCGGGCTGTGTAAAGTGGAAGTTTTACCATCTACCACCGCAGTTATTCAGCAAGCATCAAGTCTTCTTACTCATAGTAAAATGGGGATGCTCCCCATTTTACATCTAATATTCAAGAGAGCCAGTTTTTTCAAACAATTAATGTCATCTATAGCCAGCAAAGATATAAAAAAAATTCTACTTTTTTAGATAAAAATCGGGAAGAAAATTTTAACTTTTTTCTATTCTTCCCTCAATTGAGATTAGCTCAAACCCGGAACAAACTCGCCTAATTCCACTGTAAAAGGTTGCCAAGGACGAGGATCAATTACTTTTGTCGGTAAGGCATGGGATGTTAATAATTCTTGAAAAGATTCGGGACTACCCTCAGCACTTAACACCGCCATCAATAATCCTTTAAACTCGATATCACCACCGGCAGCCGTAGAAATAATATATTGAGGCTGCAAGCGTTGACAGACTGCTAAGGCGCTTTCTTGTCCTTTGATTACCGGTCCGAGGAAAGGTATTTTTAAGTCAATCAAAGGAGTGATAATCACAGCAATTTTACCCAGAGAATCGAGGCTAGGAGAATGATAACCGTGGGGTTCGTAGTAGATACTCTGATTTGTCGCTAATTCCTTGATAACATAACCATTTTCCACCAGAGTCGGCCCGACTGGAGAACCGGGGACAGCAGTAATTTCGATCGCATTGTCAAAGATATAACTAGAGCCGTGGTTTAAAGGGATGGGATGGGTATAATTGAGCGCTCGAACCACTTTTTCGGCATTAGGAGAAGCCACCACGGGAATTTGATGATCGAGTACCTGTAAAGTAGGAGGATGGGCGTGATCTTCTAAACCTTGGGAGAGAAGAATCAGATCGATATGTTCGGGAATGGCATGATTAGCGGTTTTTTTGCCCTCAAATAGCCAAGTTAAATTACCAAAAGTCAGGGAACCTACCAACCAAGGATCGAGAAGCAGGCGTTTTCCCCCGATTTCGATTAACCAAGAATTACTATCAAGCCAAGTTAACTGCATATAAGAAGAATGGGGATTTTCTTAATTTAATTTAACATTAGCATTAATTTTTCTGGGAAGTGGGGAAGTGGGGAAGTGGGGAAGTGGGGAAGTGGGGAAGTGGGGAATTCAACTAAAACCCGAAAACCCCAACACCCGAAAACCCCAACACCCTAAAACCCCATCTCCTGCCTCCTGCCGACCGCCTCCTGATGAGTCAAGGCTTAAGAAATAGGGAAAGTTTAGCTATCTTAGGGAAAGTAGGCGCTAAAAGGGGAGGAAGAACGCATCAGCCGAGACTGAATTTCTATGACTAAACGTACCTTCGGTGTTATCGGACTAGCTGTCATGGGAGAAAATCTCGCTCTCAATGTGGAGAGTCGGGGTTTTCCTATAGCTGTTTACAATCGCACCGCCAGCAAAACTAAAGAATTTATGGAAACTCGCGCCGTCGGCAAGGATGTCAAGGCGGCCTATAGTTTAGAAGAATTCGTCCAAATTTTAGAGCGTCCCCGCAAAATTCTGGTCATGGTAAAAGCTGGCCCGCCGGTGGATGCCGTGATTGAACAATTAAAACCCCTTCTCGAAGAAGGAGATATGATTATCGATGGCGGTAACTCCCTCTACGAGGACACAGAAAGACGCACCCGCGACCTAGAATCAACCACTAAACTCGGTTTTGTCGGTATGGGGGTCAGTGGTGGCGAAGAAGGTGCTCTGCACGGTCCTTCCCTGATGCCGGGGGGTACAGAGTTCGCCTATCGGGAATTAGAGCCGATTTTAACCAAAATTGCCGCCCAAGTCGATGATGGTCCCTGTGTCACCTACGTGGGTTCCGGGGGTGCGGGCCATTATGTGAAAATGGTTCACAATGGCATCGAGTACGGCGATATGCAGTTAATTGCGGAAGCCTACGATGTGCTGAAAAATGGTCTAGGACTAAGCAATCAGCAGTTACAGGAAACTTTCGCCGAGTGGAACCGCACCGATGAGCTTAATTCTTATTTAATTGAAATTACCGCCGATATCTTTAAGTGTGTTGACCCAGAAACCGGTCATCATCTGATAGATTTAATCTTGGATTCGGCGGGACAAAAGGGAACAGGACGCTGGACAGTATTAAGTTCCTTGGAGTTGGGGGTGCCAATTCCGACCATTTATGCTGCGGTTAATGCTCGCGTGATGTCCGCTTATAAGGATGAACGGGTGGCCGCCGCAAAAGAGTTACCCGGACCTGGGGAAACCTATCCGGGGGATGCGGCACTATTTGTGAATAAGGTGCGTGATGCTCTTTACTGCTCGAAAATGTGTTCCTATGCCCAGGGTATGGCCTTAATCGCTAAAGCTTCTCAGGAGTTTAACTATAATATCAGTCTGCCGGAATCAGCCCGGATATGGAAGGGCGGCTGTATTATTCGGGCCGGTTTCTTGGATAAAATTCGCAAAGCTTTTGCGGAAAATCCGGGCCTGCCGAATTTGTTGTTAGCACCGGAATTTAAGCAAAGTATCCTCGATCGCCAAGAAGCCTGGCGTGAGGTGTTAGTCTTGGCTAATAAGTTGGGAATTCCTGTCCCGGCTTTTAGTTCTTCTTTGGACTATTTTGATAGTTATCGTCGGGCCAATTTACCGCAAAATCTCACCCAAGCACAACGGGATTATTTTGGCGCTCATACCTATGAACGTACCGATAAACCCAGAGGTGAGTTTTTCCATACGGAATGGATGGCTGAATCGTAAGGCTATCTAATATCTTCTCCCCTTTTTATTTCTGGTAAAAAGGGGAATTTTTTGGCTATCGGTCAAGAAATTTCGATAACCCTTGGGCAAATTGTTCGGCAGTCATGCTCCCACCTCGGTTGGCAGGGACTAAAAGAGAGCCGGTGCTGAGAAGTAACTCCCTGGTTGCCAATCGCTTCTAGGTGTTGAGCAGTGCCATAACCCTTGTGACGAGAGAGTCCATAATCGGGATAGCGTCTGTGCCAACGAGTAATTAAGTCATCGCGCCAGACTTTGGCCACGATACTAGCCGCCGCAATTACCGGGGATTGTCGATCTCCCTGAATTACCGCCTTTTGGGGGATTGACAAATCTTTAATAATGTGCTTGCCATCGACCCAGCAGAGACTGGGGGAAAGGGGTAATTTCCCGATAGCTCTGCTCATCGCCAGTAGGGAGGCATGAAAAATATTCAAGCGATCGATCTCTTTCACCGTAGCATAACCGATGCGACAAACAAAATCCCGTTGTATTTGCTGGCTCAACTTTTGCCGTTTTTGGGGGCTAAGTTGCTTACTATCCTTCACCCCCAACTCCCACAGCCGCGCAAAACCAGAGGGGACAGTGACCACTACCGCCGCCACCACGGGGCCAAATAAAGCCCCGCGCCCCACCTCATCGACACCGGCAATTAAGGGTTCTGCGCTCATGACTCATCGACAGTGGCGGAGGAACGACGACGACGACGACGCAGCACCGCGGTTTCAGGCTCTATTTGTGGCTCCTCTGTCACCTCGGCACTCACCGGGGTCTCGAAAGGAATGACTTCGCCCAGAAAAACAGGAGTTTCGGTCGTAATCGGTTCGGGCGTAAAAGTCACTGGTGGACTAGCTTCTTGGTTGATTTCCTGACTAACTTCGCTAGTGGTGGAACGACGACGACGGCGCACCAAGGAACGATTTTCGGCTTCCTCGCTGGTTTCCGTCGCCTCTACCGGGTTGTCCTCGACTTCTAGGGTAGGAGTCAAGGATATTTCAGGAGTAACAGGCATTTCTGGGTTTTCCGCTTCTCTTTCCCCTGCCAGTTTCACGGAAACAATCACCGATTTCGGGTCTTTAAACTCCTTATCCACCAGAATCAGGGGAGAAATGCCCATTAAAGAATAAACTTCCTGTTCTACCGGGGTCATTTCCACGGAAACCCGCTCCCGTTCGCTGACGGGGATATTTTTGGCGGCGCTGGCATCTTCTCCCCGTTTCGAGAGACGGGCGGGGCGTTCTCGTTTTTCCTCAAAGCGTTGGGGTTCTGATTCCGGCTCGATTTCGTTGTTAACACCGTTAGTAGAGGCTTTTTCGCTCCGTTCCTCTTTTAGTAACAGTTCCGAGGGACGACGGCGACGGCGACGGCGAGAATTATTAACCTGTTCTTGATAGTTGGGATGGAAGGAGAGATCTATCTCTTGGGCGTTTTCTTCGGCCTCAAATTCGGAGAAAACTTCTAGATAGGGTTCGGCCGCCGCAACGCTAGGAGCGCTCTTATCGGGTAGAATTCTTGTATTAGTCGGAGCAACGATAAAGGTTTCTTTTTCCGCGCGGCTAACGGTGGGGGTTTCTAGGGCGATGGCGTTGCCTTCTCCGGGTAGATGGGCTAAATGACCTAGTCCGCCGCAATGGTCACAGGTTTTGCCGAATAATTCATAAATGTTTTTCCCCTGACGCTTACGAGTTAATTCCACTAACCCCAATTCCGATAATTGGGCAATCTGGGGCCGGGCCTTATCGCTTTTCAGGGCCTTATTAAACAATTCCAGCAGTTTCAACTGGTCGCGACGGGAATCCATATCGATGAAGTCCACCACCACCACGCCGCCGATATTTCTCAAGCGCAGTTGTCGGGCGATTTCTGTGGCGGCCTCGCTATTAGTCCAGAGTACGGTTTCTCGGGCCGTGGCCGAACGGGTAAAGGAACCGGAGTTAACATCAATTACCGTTAAAGCTTCCGTCGGTTCGATGATAATGTAGCCGCCGGAGGGTAAATCAACCCGGGGTTTGAGGGCCTCGCGAATGGCGGCGTTAACCCGGAAATAGTCGAGAATTGGCTGGGTTTCCCGATGGGAGTCGATATAAACCCCTTCGAGAGCTTTGCCGCCGCCCCAGTTCGTCAATTGCTGTTTAACTCGTTTTACCGCCACCGGGTTATCCACAACAATGCGATTGACATCGGCACTGTACATATCCCGCAAAACCCTTTGAATAAAGTCATCATCGCGGTTAAGCAAGGCCGGGGCGCGGCTGCTGACGGCCATCTGTTGGATGCTCTCCCACTGTTTTTGCAGAAATTCCAAATCCTCGATAATCGCTTCTTCCGCTTTGCCTTCGGCCTCGGTGCGTACCAGCAAACCCATCCCCGCCGGTTTGACCAAAATCGCTAAAGCTCGTAAACGGGAGCGCTCGTCTTCACTGCGGATGCGACGGGAAAGATTCACCCCGCGACCATTGGGCATCAATACCAGATAACGACCAGGGAGAGTGACATTTCCCGTTAGTCGCGGTCCTTTATTGCCGGTGGGTTCCTTCATTACCTGTACCAGCACTTTTTGCTGGGGGGCCAGTAATTCGGTGATAGCACCGGCGGTTTTTTTCAGTCTTAAGGGACCCAGGTCGGTGACATGGATAAAGCCATTGCGTTCCGCATCGCCAATATTGACGAAGGCTGCATCTATCCCGGGGATGACATTTTCTACTAATCCTAGATAGATGTCGCCCACCTGCTGATTACCTGTGGCTACAACTAATTCCTGAATTTGATCTTCCCAAAAAACAGCCGCTATATGGTGTTGTTCGGCTATGATTATTTGTTTTGGCATTCAATTTCCTCAATCTTTCGGTTTCAAAAGCGACGGACCATGGGCTATTTGTCTATGCTTTGAGGCTACTTCTGGAAATCTGGTCTTGTTAAGAAAGTTCTAAGAAGATGAGTCCGCATCGTTAAAGCCTCATCTTGATGTTCATCTGCCTCTCAGACGTGGGAACTGAGTCTTGGTTTCAGTTGTTAAGTCTGTTTGGCAAGTGCCGGCTTGACCCTCAATTAGGTAAGCACAGCCAGGAGACGAGATTTTCAATTAATCCCTGAGTCTTGCTCGATAACAGCATTTTTTATCCGTTTCCGCCAGTTCTGTCTATCAGAATCTAGGAAAAAAGGAGTTTTTGAGTTACTCCCCTCGGCAACAGGTTTCTGTGGAAGGGAAAATAGCGCACTTTTCGATTTTCCAAAAACCACGATTCTTTTAAGAAATGCTTTAATCGAGTCTTATAGACGACTATAACTCACTCGGTCACTCTCTGACAAGACGTTGACATCCTCACCGCCGTAAACGGACGGTGATTCCCAAACCTCACGATTTGGGTTTCTGCTTCTTTCCCGAAGGATTTTTCGCACCTGCCTTAACAGATTTACTCTGTTCTGGTCTTATGGTCGCTCTACAGACTGACACCGCAAGCCCTGCGGCCAAAATATTTTTACTGGCGTTAATATCTCGGTCATGG
>NZ_JAPZSZ010000352.1:0-1620 GCF_027532095.1 Microcystis sp. LE19-195.1E | reverse complement strand
GGTTCGATAGGGGGGCATAAATCGACTAAATCCTTATCTGGTAAGAGACTTAATTGATTAGTTCGCTCTAGATCAAAAACAATTGACAAAAATCGCTAAATGCCTTTCTATATAAGGGTTACATCCCTTATAACCCCCGTCTATTGCATAACACCAACCGAAGAGCCGATAATCGCAATAAATATTAAAAGAATTAAAACTGAAAACTCCAAGAGGCGGCTTTTTGCAGAGCTTGGCTTAAGGGGGTGTGAATCTGTCCGTTAGTGGCCAGGATTCGCCCCGTTTCTATCAGAAAAGGACTCTCATCGTAGGCGCTAATTTTACCCCCAGCTTCTTCGATCAGAATAATTCCCGCGGCCAGATCCCAGGGATTAATCCCTCGTTCCCAATAACCATCTAAGCGCCCACAGGCCACATCAGTTAAGTCTTTGGCAGCGGAACCGCTGCGGCGTACCCCTTGGGTCAGATGGGTCAGATAACAGAATTCGGCATAATTATTATCGGGGGTTTGACAACGATCATAGGCAAAGCCCGTCACCAGTAAACTTTTTTCTAGTTCACTCGTCCGGGAGACATGGATGGGACGACGGTTCAGGGTGGCCCCCAAACCCCTGGCTGCCCGAAATAGTTCCTTTCTAAAGGGGTTATAGATGACTCCCACTGCTGCTATCCCTGCGATCAGTAGTCCGATGGAGACGACGGATACGGGATAACCGTGGGCATAGTTGGTGGTTCCATCGAGAGGATCGATCGCCCAGAGATACTCGCTGTCCCTCCCTTGCATTTTTCCCGATTCTTCCGCTAAAATCCCATGTTCGGGAAAGTGACGGCCAATAATTTTGAGAATTTCTGTTTCTGCTCGACGATCTATTTCCGTCACTAAATCGCCCGATCGCCCTTTTTCTTCTATTGTCTCGATTTTACCCCAATTATCCTCGATAATTGTTCCCGCCGCTAGGGCGGCTTCGCTGGCAATGTCTAGGTATTTTTCTAATTGGCTGCTGGTATCTGGCACGATTAATCCTTAATCTATTCTTCATCTAAGGGTAAACCAAAACGCACTTTCCCACGGGCAAAAAAGCGACCGAATTGTAATTCATAGACTTCATCTTCGTCTTGGGTGGCTACTTCCATATCGCTACGGGCATAACTGACACAAAGTAAAGCATAACCTCTGGCTTTTAATTCCGGCGATAGTCCGATCGCTTCTGGTTGATGGATATCTCCCGATAATACCCTGACCGCACAGCTGGTACAAGCTCCATTGCGACAGGAAAAGGGTAATTGATGACTCTGTTTTTCCAGACTGTGCAGTATATAGTTATCCCCTGGAACGGTGGTGACAAATTTTTCGCCCGTCTGACGATTGTGAACGGTGATTTGATGATATTTAGTCATAGTTTAGTTAGGCGGAAATTATAGATGCAATTTAGATAGTTCTAAATTTAGGGGCTATTTTGGTCAGCCACCTTGATTATATCTGAACTTCCCCCATACATATATACCATAATAGCCCAAAACCCTTATCCATCAATGGATGTACCCCCTTAACTTTTCTTAATGTACCCATGTAATTTGTAACATTTCTTAATGGACAAGAATTCTCTCTATTTGCTAGAA
>NZ_JAPZSZ010000270.1:0-1582 GCF_027532095.1 Microcystis sp. LE19-195.1E | reverse complement strand
CTGTCTGCACCTCTCAACGGTTTTGGCAGTCAACAACTGGCTTTTAGTTCCTCTGGGATCGATGATCTACTTTCTCTAAATATTGGCGCTATTCGAGATTTTCGCGATAATCCCCTGCAGCCCACCAGTGGTTCTTTCCTGCGTCTAGGTTTAGAACAAACTATTCCAGTCGGTTCTGGCAGTATTTTCGGCACTCGTGTTCGGGGTAGTTACAGTTACTTTATCCCCGTTCGGTTTATTAATTCCTTTAATCTCTTTGAAACCGATATTTTTAAAGGTCAGCAATCCCTCGCTTTTAATGTGCAAGCAGGGACAGTATTAGGCGATTTACCCCCCTACGATGCTTTTATCGTTGGGGGTAGTAACTCTGTACGGGGTTACGCCGAGGGAGAAGTGGGTAGCGGTCGCAGTTATTTCCAAGCGACGGCCGAATATCGTTTTCCCATAGTAGCAATTATTGGGGGGGCGTTATTTGTCGATTTCGGCACTACTATTGGTTCCCAAGGGGATGTCCCCGGTCAACCCGGGATTGTCCGGGGTTTACCCGGTACCGGTCTCGGTTACGGTTTAGGTGTTCGGGTACAATCTCCCGTCGGCCAAATTCGGGTTGACTACGGTTTTAATGTCGATGGTGGTTCTCGTCTCCATTTCGGTATCGGGGAACGATTCTAATCAGTTATTGGGGATGGGGGATTAGGGAAATGGGGAAATAGGGAAATTCAACTAAAACCCCAACACCCTAAAACCCTAAAACCCAACCCCCAAAACCACTAATAAGCTTTTCACTTTATTGCTTAATAATTATGGTTTCTACTATCGCTAAACAATTTGAATTATCGGGAATTGGCCTGCATTCGGGGGAGATAACACGGGTGTGCGTCTGTGGGGCAAATCCTGGGGAGGGACGTTATTTTGTCCGCAGAGATTTAGCCAATCAACCGATTATTCCCGCTCTAGTTTCTTCGGTTTACCAAACGACTTTATCAACGGAATTGGGACAAGGAGAAGCCAAGGTTAGAACCGTTGAGCATTTATTAGCGGCCTTAACCGCTTTGGGGGTAGAGGATGCTCGCATTGAGGTGGATGGTGCGGAAATTCCCCTCCTCGATGGTTCGGCCAAAATCTGGGTAGAAGCGATCAAAAATGCTGGTTTAGATAACTCTTTTTCTCCATCAGATTTAACTATTTCTCAACCGATTTGGTTGTACGAAGGAGATGCTTTTGTGGCGGCGATTCCTTCCCCTGAATTACGTTTTACCTACGGGATCGATTTTACCTATAAACCGATCGGTAATCAATGGTATAGTTGGAGTCCTGATCGGGAAAGTTTTAGTCGAGCGATCGCATCCGCCCGGACTTTCGGTTTTGCCGATCAAATTGAATATTTACAAAAGGCTGGTTTAATTAAAGGAGGCAGTTTAGAAAATGCTTTAGTCTGCGATCAAAATCAATGGTTAAATCCTCCTTTACGGTTTGAAAATGAGCCAGTAAGACATAAATTATTGGACTTAATTGGTGATTTGAGTTTACTGGGAACTATTCCGACTGCTCATTACATGGCGTTTAAAGCCAGTCATAAACT
>NZ_JAPZSZ010000135.1:0-3567 GCF_027532095.1 Microcystis sp. LE19-195.1E | reverse complement strand
GTACGGGCGAAGCATTCGGATAGAAAATCTACCTTTTCACCGATAGGTTATTGTCCGAATGCTTCGCCCCTACAGGACGCGGGCCGATGAAGACGCAAGGTTTTGAACGACGATTCTCTCAAAATCTTGCACCTGTTTCGCTCGTAAAGCCCCAAAACCTTTACTTTGCCTACATTTCAAATTTATTCAGCAAACCCTATTTTGGAGTAAAAGAAAAATGCGTAAACAGACCATTCAATATACATCATCTTTAGATGCTTTGATTGCTGTTGCCAAGCGACTTAGCGTTTATGAGAACCAACATAAAATGGATTCCGAAGATTTTTATAACCAATACAATCAGGGAACATTATCAGATGATATAATATTTATAGAATGGGCAAACGATTATCGTCATTACCTTGCTTTGCGTCAAGAATTAGAACAAATATTAAATCATGCTGCTTAAACTTTTATCTGATTACCTCAATCAAGTAGAGCAAGCAATTGTGCAGCCAGTAGGGTGTGAAGCGCGATAGCGTAACGCACCAATTTAATGATAGAGGTGGTGCGTTACGGCGGCTTGTTAATTTTGGTTTTTTGACGGAATTGATAGCCGCCTAACGCACCCTACACCTTGAGAAGAGGTAGAGCGCCTAAAACCACTCCTATTCCCAGAAGAGTTAAGGATGGTTCGGGAACCGTCTGCGCTTGCGCCTGTGCTTGCGCTTGTCCTGACAAATCTGATGTTATGAAAACTGTCTCACCAGCTTGAATGTTCAAGGAAATAGTAAAATTTTTGGTCTCACTGAATGAGTTATTTCCACCAATCAATTGACTAAAACTATTGACAATTGTTCCTGGCTCTTTCATGAATTTTAAAGTAAATTCGGCTTGAGCCGACTCGAATAATGGATCTACAATTTGCGTGTTGAGACTCACAGAATAGTTACCTTGAATTGTTAAATTCTGTCCGCTACTACCTTTGTTGGTGATGGCGAGTTTATTGCTGTTTCCTGAAACAACAGCCGAGGCGAAACCTTGTAATCCAGATTGACCTGAGATATTACCGCCATCATAATTTAACTCAAGAAAACTTAATGATGATGGATCAATCTCCCAAAAAGTCGAGTTAGTTGAAGTTCCTTGAGCGGTTCCTGTTCCTGTGGTTGTTAGCTGAGGAAGAGATGAATTTTCCCCTCCGACATTTTCAAAATCAATGAGCGATAATTGGCTGATATCCAGCTTAAGAGTGACATTAGATAATTGTCCACTAAAACTAGCGGCGATCGCAGGGGAAACAGCGCTGAGAGTTCCAAGTAGTGTTAACGCTAGGTGTGATGTTAGTGTTTTCATTGTTGTCTTTTTAAACTAAAAAAGTTGAACTTGATTTGTACAGAAGTTGATATTTGTCTTGAGTAGTTTTGAGTTACCCTAAGTAAAAACGAAAATATCAATAGCACTTAGAGAAGGTGCGCCTGTTAAAATTGCCAGCTTTTGTTGAGCAATAGTACCAATTCCATCGGGGTCGAAGAATAAGTCTCCGGTTGAATTATTGTAAATAAATCGGTGATTGATATTTGATGCAGCACTACCTAAGACAAATTGAGACTGGTCTAATACAGCATTAGCCGTCAAATTACCACCAAACCCTGATGCTGAGATTTCTATGCGATCGCCGCCACCAACTCCCCAGTCTGTTATTGTATCAATTCCTTCGGTTATATTATTGAAGACGAAGCTATCGGCTCCGTTTCCGCCTGTGAGGGTGTCGTTACCTCCGCGACCGAAGATGTAATCTACTCCCTGACTACCAATTAGGTTGTCATTACCAGGCCCGCCAATTATGGTTTTCTTGAAGGTACTCCTGTCATCATTGGTAATCGTACCTTGTCCTTGGTTATCGGCTATGGTAACGTTGCGACCATTAGCATTTAGGTTACTCAAATTGACGAAGAAAGTCTCGTTACTTTCAACTTGGTTATCGCCATTAACAGCAACAGTAATCGTCTTAGAAGTCTCACCAGCATTGAAGATTAAGGGAGTAGCAGCAATCGCCGTATAATCGTTATCTGTTGTCGTAGCTGTACCGTCTGCGGTGGCGTAATTAACCGTTACTGCTGTATCAACTTGATTAGAAAGAGTGACAGTAAATACTGCATTAGTCGTCCCACTATTTCCTTCTATTACTGTTACATCGCTAATAGAAATACT
The DNA here is from genome assembly GCF_027532095.1 of Microcystis sp. LE19-195.1E. Classification (NCBI taxonomy): domain Bacteria; kingdom Bacillati; phylum Cyanobacteriota; class Cyanophyceae; order Chroococcales; family Microcystaceae; genus Microcystis; species Microcystis sp. LE19-195.1E. Next base: position 1,374 of record NZ_JAPZSZ010000135.1, on the reverse strand, counting down.
AGCACTATCATCGTTATTAATCGTTCCCTGCCCTTGGTTATCGGCTAGGGTGACGTTACTGCCATTGGTTTGTAAGTTACTGAGATTAACCAAGAATGTCTCGTTACTTTCAACTTTAGTATCGCCATTTACAACAACAGTAATCGTCTTAGAAGTTTCTCCAGCATTGAAGATTAAGGGAGTAGTAGCAATCGCCGCATAATCGTTATCCGCTGTCGTAGCGGTTCCATTGGCTGTGGTGTAATCTAAGGTAATCGCTGTATCGACTGCATTAGAAAGAGTGACAGTAAATACTGCATTAGTTGTCCCACTATTTCCTTCGGTAATTGTGACATCACTAATCGCAATCGATGCACTGTCATCGTTATTAATCGTACCTTGACCTTGATTATCAGCTAGGGTGACGTTACTGCCATTGGCTTGTAAATTGCTGAGATTGAGGAAAAATGTCTCATTGAGTTCAACTTGGTTATCGCCATTGACTGCAACTGTAATCGTTTTAGAAGTTTCTCCCGGATTGAAGGTTAAGGTAGTGGTAGGAATAGCGGTGTAATCGGTTCCGGCGGTGGCTGTACCGTTAGCGGTGGCGTAGTTGACGCTAACAACGGTACTGGCAGCACTAGAAAGGCTCACGGTAAAGACCGCGTTAGTGGTGCCGCTATTGCCTTCGGTAACGGTTACATCGTTGATAGTAAGAGAAATTGCGGGTTGAGAAACATCGGTAATGGTAACGGTGGCGGTGGTGGGGGTGGGGTCGGCATTGAGGAAGATTGAGACGTTGTTGCCGTATCGGTTCGCTGTTGCCAAGTCGGATTGGCCGTCGCCGTTGAAGTCCCCTACCGTCACAGAAAAGGGACTAATCCCCACGGAAAAGTTGGTGGCAGTGCCAAAACTGCCCGTGCCGGTTCCTAATAGCACTGAGACGTTGTAGCCGTTGCGGTTCGCCACAGCCAAATCGGATTGGCCGTCGCCGTTGAAGTCCCCTACCGTCACGGAAAGGGGTTGACTCCCCACGGAAAAGTTAGTGGGCGTGCCAAAACTGCCCGTGCCGGTTCCCAATAGCACTGAGACGTTGTTGTTGTCACGGTTCGTCACAGCCAAGTCAGATTTGCCGTCGCCGTTGAAGTCCCCTACGGTCACGGAATAGGGAACAGCCCCCACGGAAAAGTTAGTGGGCGTGCCAAAACTGCCCGTGCCGGTTCCTAATAGCACCGATACGTTGTTGCTACCAGCGTTCGCCGTTGCCAAATCGGATTTGCCGTCGCCGTTGAAGTCCCCTACCGTCACGGAAAGGGGATTAATCCCCACAGAAAAGTTAGTGGCGGGTCCAAAACTGCCCGTGCCAGTTCCTAATAGCACTGAGACGTTGTTGCC
>NZ_JAPZSZ010000062.1:0-1782 GCF_027532095.1 Microcystis sp. LE19-195.1E | reverse complement strand
ATGGCACACCTGAAAACAAAAGCGACTACTGGGAAGCTGCCACAACGGGAACAGTGGAAGTGGAAGTTAATCAGGGGATTATATGAAAAGGAGTTCGAGAGAGAACAGATAATTAAACTGTTTGAAATCATCGACAATATGATGACTTTATCCCCTGAATTACAGTCAAGTTTAGAGAGTAAAATCAAACAATTTGAAGAGGAAAGAACCATGCCTTTAATGAGTAATATGGAGTTACGAGGAATGGAACGCGGTAAGGAAATTGGCAAGGAAATTGGCAAGGAAATTGGTAAGGAAATTGGCAAGGAAATTGGCAAGGAAATTGGCAAGGAAATTGGCGCGTTAGAAAAAAGCCGCGATGACATCAAAACAGTTTTAACTGTGCGTTTTGGACAAATTTCTTCAGAAATTGAAGAGATAATCGGCAAAATCACTAACCCTACTATCTTAGAAGAGCTACTAAAATTAGCAGCTACCGCTAATTCTCTCGCAGAATTTAAGCAGTCTTTCGCAAGAATCCAATCCTAGAACTTCTTTAGAAAACGGGTTTCTGCAAACGCCTATTTAGAAACCCGTTTTCTTGTATAAATGTTAATTTTTGTCATAGCACCCTTGAAAGATTGGCGATTTTTTGCATAAAATAGCACCAGTCGTCTTTTGCGTTCAATGTCATGACTTCTACCCTGTTGCCGAGCCTTCCTGCTGTTTACGATATTTTGTTCGATTTCGCTCAATCTGATGACTTTTGGGCAAATTTAGAAACTGCTTTTGGCACAAGTTATGATGTGGTTAAAGCGACGCAATTACGACAGCAGTGGCAAAGTCGAGATTTTAGTCAACTTCCCCCTATTACAGTTAAAAACCTTGGCAATTCAGGGATTTTCGGCGCATATTCCAGCAGTACCAATAAGATTTATATTTCTCAAGCGCTGATTGATTCGGGGGACGCTACCACCCTCAAAGCGGTGTTATTAGAAGAAATTGGGCATTTTATCGACGCGCAAATCAACAGCAGCGATACGCCGGGGGATGAGGGGCAGTTATTTTCGGCGTTGGTGCGGGGGGAAGTGCTGACAGAGGAGCAAATCGCCGCGATACGAGAGGAAAATGACGCGGCGACTATTACCGTTGATGGGCAAGCGATTAGTGTGGAAATGGCATTTAGTGCCGCTACTAATTTTACTGTGGGGAGTGGTCCCTATTCCGTGACAGTACGGGACTTCAACAACGACGGTAAAATGGACCTGGCTGTGGCGAACCGTGGTGGCAACAACGTCTCAGTGCTATTGGGAACCGGCACGGGCAGTTTTGGCACTGCCACCAACTTTTCCGTGGGGGCTGGTCCCTATTCCGTGACGGTAGGGGACTTCAACGGCGACGGCAAATTGGATTTGGCTGTGGCGAACTTTTACAACAACAACGTCTCGGTGCTATTAGGAACCGGCACGGGCAGTTTTGGCACTGCCACCAACTTTTCCGTGGGGGCTGGTCCCCTTTCCGTGACGGTAGGGGACTTCAACGGCGACGGCAAATCCGATTTGGCTGTGGCGAACCGTTACGGCAACAACGTCTCGGTGCTATTAGGAACCGGCACGGGCAGTTTTGGCACTGCCACCAACTTTTCCGTGGGGGCTGGTCCCTTTTCCGTGACGGTAGGGGACTTCAACGGCGACGGCAAATCCGATTTGGCAACGGCGAACTTGTACAGCAGCAACGTCTCGGTGCTATTAGGAACCGGCACGGGCAGTTTTGGTGCCGCCACTAACTTTACTGTGGGGAGTA
>NZ_JAPZSZ010000326.1:0-2120 GCF_027532095.1 Microcystis sp. LE19-195.1E | reverse complement strand
ACTACATCGAAATAGATAGATGGTTTCCTAGCTCTAAAAGATGTAGTAATTGTGGGCATATTGCCCTTGAAAATGCCGTTAAATGTTCGAGAATGGGACTGTCCAGACTGTGGGACTCACCATGACCGAGATATTAACGCCAGTAAAAATATTTTGGCCGCAGGGCTTGCGGTGTCAGTCTGTAGAGCGACCTGATGACCAGAACAGAGTAAATCTGTTAAGGCAGGTGCGGAACCCCGCAAGGGAAAGAAGCAGAAACCTAAATCGTGAGGTTTGGGAATCGCCGTCCGTTTTACGGCGGCGAGGATGTCAATGTTACATTAATTCTGCGCCAACCCCTGTCAACCCCAATCACCGATAAAATAGGGATGAAGTGTTAAGTAGCTTGAGTGTTTATGCAGTCTCCCGAACCGTTCGATACTAAATATACCCCAGAGGAAGTGGAAGTGGAAATCGAAACCGACGATTTTCCCCCCGTTGCTACCCCGGTTAGTTTCGCTGCCACTCTCGAAAAAGTGAAAACTTGGTACGGCAGCCTGTCCACACCAGCACAGGTAGTCGTGGCAGTGGCGGGGGTTTTTGTGGCTCTTTCAATTTTAACGGCGATTTTACGGCTAGTCAGCGCAGTTTTAAGCGCTTTAATCCTCGCCGCTATCGTTTATCTCATCTATCGTTACATCCTCAAACCGAAAGTTTAGTCGGCTATGCACATTTCCTATTCAATGTCAAGAGTTTAATTGATAAAAAAAATTTATGGAAGAAGCGGACACCAGAGATATCTTGGGGGAAAATGTGGCTAAGTTGGGACTGGCCCAGATCCAGCGTCATCTATTTCTCTGCTGCGATCAGACTAAGCCAAAATGTTGTGACAAGGAAGAAGGGTTAGAAGTGTGGGATTATTTAAAGAAGCGGTTAAGTGAATTAGAACTCGATCGCCCTAGTGCCGACCGTCCGGGTTGTGTTTTTCGCACTAAAGCCAACTGTTTGCGGGTTTGTAGCCAAGGGCCGATTTTATTAGTGTACCCGGAAGGAGTCTGGTATGGAAGGGTAAACAAGGAAGCGATCGAAAGAATTATCCAAGAACACCTAATCGGTAATCAAATCGTCACCGAATATGCCTTCCTTCGCCACGATTTACCGGCAATTTCCCTGAACTGTCCAAGAGAAGAACCGGAAACAATAGAGGAAAACAGCGTTAAAACTAACTGAAACACAATTAACTACACATATCTAACTACCTGTTGCCTCTTGCCTATCGATCCTTTGTCCGTCTCCATTCCCCCAACCCTGCAGCCCGGAAAATACCGATGAAAGAGACCAACAAAGACAATAAACAACTTTTATTAATCGATGATGACCCAAATTTAATACTTTTGGTGAAAGATTATCTAGAGTTTCGTGGTTATAGGGTGACAACCGCAGAAAACGGTCGGGAGGCCCTAGAAATCCTCGAACGCGGGGCAAATACTGCCAAGGCAAGGGAAATGCCCGATATGATTATCTGTGATCTGATCATGCCGGAAATGGACGGTCATACGTTCCTCGAAAAAATTCGTCGGGACAGTCGTTTTAGTGGCATTCCCGTGATCTTTCTCTCCCCTGAGGGGCAAAGTCAGGACAAGATAACAGGTTTAACCGCCGATGTCTATATGGTCAAACCCTTTGAACCGGAAGAATTAGTGGCCCTGGTGGAGTCTTCCCTCAAACAAGCGGGCCGGTTGCTGAAACGCAGCACCCGTATCCATTGCGAGGATGTCACTCCTGTTCAGGTTCCGGGTAATGTGGAATTAACCCCAACGGAATTAAAAGTAGTACAATTGGTCGCACAAGGACTGGCTAATCGGGAAATCGCCGAAAAACTCAATGTTAGTCAACGGACAATCGAAAGTCATGTGTCGAATATGCTTCATAAAACCGGTCTTCATAATCGCACGGAATTGGCCCAATGGGCGATCAAAAGTAATAAGCTGTTGACTATCTAGGGTCTGCTGAAAAAGTTTTTCGTGGGGACAGGGTGTGGGGTGTGGGGTGTGGGGTGTAGGGTTTTACCGATTCTCATCTGGTCAATTACCTAATTTTCAGAGAAAAAGTCCCAGAATTTTCCCCCTATCTCTCCCACA
>NZ_JAPZSZ010000343.1:0-10745 GCF_027532095.1 Microcystis sp. LE19-195.1E | reverse complement strand
ATTTAGTGGTGGAAGTGGATATCACCCATACGGATATTAATAAATTAGCACTTTATGCCCGTTTGGGAGTGCCGGAATTATGGCGTTTTAATGGACAAATCTGGCGCATTTATCGGTTAGAAAAGGGGGTTTATCAGGAAGAAGAATTTAGTCCCACTTTTCCCCTAGTTCCGAAAACTAAACTCTATGAATTTTTAGCCACTGCTAAAGAGGATGAAGTGAGGGCAGAAAAGAATTTAAGAGCATGGCTTGTTAGTCAACTAGCTAAAAATAATTAACTAGGGCAGTTTTTGAGGTAATTATGGTGACATTTTATCTAGAGTTAAATACTAACGTTGCTTGTCAGGCTGATAATTTCTTTTCCCAATTTAATATTGTTTTATTCGTGTATCCAAATGTTCGGACTGTTGTATTTAATCCCATGCCTTCCATCCTAGCTTTCAATACTTTGACAATTTTCGAGGGATTTCGCTAGAATACAGAAAGCGGTAAAGCGCGTAAGGGATCACGGAAACCTCCCGCTCCTTTGTACCTCGGAACAAATATCGCCCTTGAAAATGTAATGGTGACGGGTCAAGCAGGATAGAAGCTTAACGGCTAAGGTCAATTCTGCCCACAAATAAAATTCAGAGCCGTCCGCCGCCGGGCAGTCGGTAGACGTTAAACTAAAACGCTTGTGGATTCGGTCTGACGGGGGCATAGTCTTCCGATTGTGTCTAGTTAAGAGGAGTAGAAGCAAGAATCTCCAGTCACAGCGTAGCTTGACGGCGAGAGTGTCAATAACTGTTACCGTTGAATGGGACAAGACTGTGGATATTCGCTTAATCGTTGTTGATGTGGATGGAACGATCGCCGGTGATAACAATCAGGTTAATCCAGCTGTGGTGCAAGCTGTCTCGGCCGTCCAAAAAAAGGGAATTCCCGTCGCTATTGGCACTGGTAGGATGTACCGCTCGGCTTTACGTTTTCATAAACGCCTTAAATCCACTTTACCTTTAATTGCTTACAATGGCGCTTGGATCCAAGATCCTGTTTCCCAAGTTCACCATCGACATACTCCCATTTCCCCCGACTTGGCGATCGATCTTTTAGATTATCTCGAACAACCCCAATGGAAAGAGAAAATCTCCCTTAATTTTTATATGGACGATGTGCTTTATGTGCGGCAATTAAACGCGGAAACGGAATTCTATCGGCAACGATCAGGTATTATTGCCCAAGCAGTGGGAGATTTACGCAAAGTTGCCCACAAAACCACTAAAATCCTGGCCATGGGGGAAGATAAGCAATTTATCGCCGAGATTTGGCATCATTTACAGCAACGCTATCAAAATCAAGATTTATACTTTACCCAATCGAGTCCGACTTTTTTTGAAGTTACCCACGTTGAGGCCACTAAGGGAAGCGCCGCCCAATTTTTGGCCGAAGATATCCTAGGATTACAACCGCAAAACGTTATGGCGATCGGTGATAATTTTAATGATGTTTCTATGCTCACCTATGCGGGTGTCGGTGTTGCCATGGGTAATGCTCCCCAAGCTGTTAAGGATCAAGCCGATTGGGTTGCCCCTAGTGTAAACTTAAATGGGGTGGCTGCGGCCTTGGAAAAGTTTGTTTTAATTTGAGGAATTGGGGAGATGGGGAGATGGGGAATTGGGGAAATGGGGAATTGGGGAGATGGGGAATTGGGGGAATTCAACTAAAACCCTACAACCCTAAGACCCTACAACCCTACAACCCTAACACCCTAACACCCTAACACCCTTTTCACCGAGAAAATTATGACTATTAATACGCAAACTGTTACGATTCCTAACAAAGATATTGACATAGATGCCTATTTAGCCATTCCCGATCGGGTGGGAATTTATCCGGCAATTATCGTGATTCAGGAAATATTCGGCGTAAACGACCATATTCGCGATGTCACCCGCAGAATTGCCCAAGAAGGCTATATAGCGATCGCTCCTGCCATTTATCAGCGATTCGCTCCTGGTTTTGAAACGGGGTACAGTATAGAAGATATCGAAATCGGTCGTCAGTACAAAGAACAAACCAAAGCAGCCGAATTAATCAGCGATATCCAAGCCACCATCGATTATCTTTATAGTTTGCCACAGGTGCAAAAAACCGGTGTCGGCACGATCGGTTTTTGTTTTGGTGGTCATCTGGTTTATCTTGTCTCCACTCTAGAGGATATCAAAGTTAGTGCCTCTTTTTACGGTGCAGGAATCACCACGGGAACCCCTGGGGGTGGACAAGGGACAGTGAAGGTGACTCCCCAAATCAAGGGGACAATCTACGCATTTTTCGGGATGTTAGATGCGAGTATTCCTCAAAAGCAAGTGGATGAGATAGAAAACGCATTAATCCGTTATCAAATTCCTCATCGAGTTTTCCGCTATGAAAATGCCGACCATGGCTTTTTCTGCGACCAAAGGGCTAGTTATAATGCTAATGCGGCCAAATCTGCTTGGGATCATGTGCTAGAGTTATTTAGCCTTCTTAAATCTTAATGGTCTGACCCCTCAAGCTTCAGCTTACACTGGAAGCAGATCGAAATTATACTTGTAACCATTCTATTTATCATGACACCGAACCCTGCCTTTTCCATGGACGATTTTGCCAAAGCTCTTGATCAATACGATTATCAGTTTGAAAAAGGGCAGATCGTGCGCGGGAGAGTCGATCAACACACCTCCGATGGAGCATTCATCGATATTGGCGGCAAATCCTCCGCTTTTATTTCTTTAAGGGAAATTTCCCTGGAAAATGTTACTTCCATTGCCGAAGCTTTACCCATAGATGCAGAATTCGATTTTCTGATTACCCGTGGACAGGACGCGGAAGGACAAGTTACCCTGTCTCTGCGGCAATTATTACTACAAAAAGCCTGGGAAAATGTCAGGGAAATCTCTGAAAGTGGCAAGTCGGTGCAGCTGCGCGTCACAGGGGTGAATAAGGGGGGAGTAACGGGGGAAGTGGAGGGATTAAAAGGATTTATCCCTCGCTCCCATTTAATCGAAAAAAATGATTTAGATTCCCTCATCGGACAACTTTTAACCGCAACTTTTATTCAAATCGATCAAGAAAATAATAAATTAGTTTTATCTCAGCGAGAAATTGCTCGCGCTAACGCTATCAGTCAATTAGCTGTGGGTAAATTATTAAGTGGCACCGTGGTTAAATTACAACCCTACGGTGTCTTTGTCGATTGCGGTGGAGTGACGGGATTACTCCATGCTAAACAGGTGACAGGAGCCTCTTTTAATTCTCCCATGACTTTCTTTAAAGTTGGTCAAGCAATTAAAGTGGTAGTCGCAGAAATTGACGAATATAAAAATCGCATTTCCCTATCCACAAAAATCCTCGAAGCGCACCCCGGCGAAATTCTCGAAAACTTTGCAGAAGTCATGGAAACAGCAGCAGAAAGATTAAAACAAGCTCAGGGAAAAAACCCAGAAAGTTAGCGTAGGGTGGGTTAGGCGACAATAACTTAGATATTTTACCACCTATTTAGTATTCGCCGTAACCCACCATCAGTTATCAGGTGAATTTGTCTCCTGTCTCCTGTCTCCTGTCTCCTTTTTACTTGACAAAGATGTTTCAAGATCGGATAGCAATTTTAGGGACTATGCACGGAAAAGAGCAGGTGATTGCACCGATTTTAGCGCAAGAAATAGGCCTTAAGGTGATTGTACCCGATAATTTTGATACCGATCGCTTTGGCACTTTTACCCGGGATATTAAGCGCATCGGGACACAAATTGAAACCGCTCGCAGGAAGGCACAACAAGCGATCGAGCTTTCGGGATACGATATCGGAATTGCTAGTGAGGGTAGTTTTTATCCCTATCCCAACTTGCCGCTAGTTTCCTGTAATCGTGAATTGATTTTATTGTTCGATCGAGTCCATAATCTAGAAATAATTGGTCAAGCAATAGTCACGGAAACTAATCACGCTCACCAAACTGTAACTAATCTAGCAGATGCTTTAGAATTTGCCGAAAAAATCGGGTTTCCTAGTCATGGTTTAGTGGTGATGTTTGATAAAAATTCTCTCGACTCTGAGCATATTTTTAAGGGAATTACTGACCAGAAAAATTTAGTTAAAATTGTTGAAGATATTCTTGACAAAAACGGCAAAGTACACCTAGAAACCGATATGCGCGCTATGCACAATCCCACGCGGATGAAAGCAATTGTTGCTGCGACAGCAAATCTTGTTCAAAAACTTAATCAATTATGCCCTAATTGTGGTTGTCCGGGGTTTGATATTATCGAAATAACATCGGGTTTACCCTGTGGTTTATGTCACTTTCCCACCTCTTTGATTAAACTGGAACTATACGGTTGTCAAAAGTGTGATTATCGAGAGGAAAAACTCTTTCCCAACGGTCAAAAAACTGCCGATCCAATGTATTGTGAATATTGTAATCCCTAAAGATAGCTTTTCTATGGAAAGAATTTTAGAACCAGAAGTAATGGATGATCGGGAAGAAGCGCTCGAATATGATGCCATGGACTTCACAGAAGTTAATACTAATTTCGCTAAAGAAGCCGTACAATTGGCCGGTATTAATGCTAGGGTGTTAGATGTAGGAACCGGTACTGCACGCATTCCGATTATACTCAGTCAACTACGTCCCCAATGGCAAATTATCGCTATTGATCTGGCCGATTCTATGTTAGAAATTGGTCAAAAAAATATCCTTAATGCTAACTGTCAAGAACAGATAAAATTGGAGAAAGTTGATGGAAAAAATCTTCCCTACCAATCCGAGCAATTTGATTTAGTTATTTCTAATAGTTTAATCCATCATCTCGAAAATCCTCTGCCTTTTTTACGGGAAATTAAGCGAGTTTTAAAACCCCATGGCGGCATTTTTTTAAGAGATTTATTCCGTCCCGATTCCGAGGAAATAATCAAGGGGATGGTGAGGGAAATCGATCCTAATTTTTCTCCCCGACAAGCGCAATTATTTCAAGACTCGCTGCGAGCGGCTTTTACCCTAGCAGAAATCGCCGATTTCATCCAGCAATCGGGATTAAAAAATGTTAAAATTTATCAGTCTTCTAATCGTCATTGGACAGCCATAAAAACAAGTAAAAACTAATCAATAAATAAGGAAAAATCGAGTTATGAAAGTTGGATTTTTGGGAACGGGATTAATGGGAACGCCAATGCTGGAAAGATTATTAAATCAGAGAATTTCTGTTATTGCCTATAATCGCACCTTAGAAAAATTGACAGCTTTACAGCAGTTAGGAGCCAAAACAGTTAGCTGTCCCGATCAGGTAATTCAAGAGGCAGATTGTCTGATTTTAATGTTAACTAATGCCGCCGCTATCCAAGAGGTTTTAGGATTAAATTCCGAGCAATCTAAATTCAATAATCGTACTATTATCCAGATGGGAACCATTGCCCCTTCTGAAAGTAAACAACTGCGAGATCAAATTGTTGCTAAAGGGGGAGAATATCTAGAAGCACCCGTGTTAGGAAGTATTCCCGAAGCTAAAAATGGGACTCTCTTAGTTATGGTGGGAGCAACGGAGAAACAGTTCCATCAATGGTCAAATTTATTAGCACATTTTGGTCAAGAACCGATGTTAATCGGGGAAGTGGGAACCGCCGCGGCGTTAAAATTAGCTTTAAATCAATTAATTGCCGCTCTAACCAGTGCTTTTGCTTTGAGTTTAGCTTTTTTATCCCAGCAAGAAGTAGAGCTAGAAAAGTTCATGACTATCCTGCGTCAAAGTGCCTTATATGCGCCTACTTTTGACAAAAAATTAACCAGAATGTTAGAGAAAAATTATGCTAACCCTAATTTTCCCACTAAACATTTACTCAAAGATGTTAATCTCTTTTTAGAGGAATCGGAGAAGTTAGATTTAACCACTTTTCCCCTAACAGGAGTACAGCGCCTTCTTGAAAAAGCTTTAGAAATGGGATTAGCAGAACAAGATTATTCAGCTTTATACGAAGCGCTGAAAAAAGAATTAAGTAGGTAGGCGTTAAAAATTATCAGACACCCCCCTTATCAAGCGTAGGGTTGATTCATGAATCAACCCTACCTTATCAAGGGGGGGCAGGGGGGATCGAACCTAAAATCCATTTTTAATTTAATTATAACCAGCTACTTATAAACCGCTTGGCAACATCAAAAAGACTCTTTTTGGTTTGTCTAGTCGGACAACTGATAGGAGAAAAACTGGTAAAAGGCTTTAAATTTTCCTTAAGCTTTGTTGAGGTAGCCAGAAGAGGGGGTTAGAGTAGGAAGTGATGGAATTTTGGGCATATTTTCCTATGACGCTGACTGAATTTGGATTATTAGCGGGTTTACTTGTCCCCGGTATCCTGCTCTCGATTTTAGTGATGGTGAGTTTTGCCAAAGGGGGCTAAAAACTGATAGAGACACCGATGAAAGTGTCTCTATCTTTTTGGGGTGAAGATTAATCTATTTTTGGTTTTTTGCCCAATTTAATTGATTCTGTAGCTAACAAAATTGATTCTAAATGATGGCGCTTCTCCACTTGACCGAGGAAATAACCTGTCATCATCGCTGAAGCGAGAAGATTAGCCAAATTCTCGCGGTCGGTGGTAATTTGTACCGCAAAATCCTCTGAGGGCAACATTCCCACCAATCCCTTGACGTTTTGCGAGATAATATCTTTAATTTCGCTACTGACCGATTGGGCTATTCTCTCAAGGGTTTCAGGATGCTGCTGCTGGAGATACTGCATCAGACAGTTATCATTTTGTTCTTCGGTTTCCCAGGGAAAAAAATCAGGATTAAAAGTCATCAGAACTCCCACGCTGTAGTGGTTATTGGATCTAGGTTAACAAATCGCTCTTCTTGATTGCCCGAAGTCCCCCCATCTTCCTCAAGTTTAGCTCAGTGATCAGAAATATTCACCCATAATATACCCTCTCTCTCCTTATTCCTGAGCGGTAGCTTCCAGAATACCCTGTTCCCTAAGATTGTCAACCTCGAAATATTGATGAAATTTATCGGTTACTTCTAACCAGTAGGATCTACCTTCGTTTTGCTTGCGTTTTCTCACAAATCCTCGTTCTACCAAGTCCTGAACCTGTTGATAGGCCGTACTGCCCCGTAAATTAATTAAATCCGCTTGCAAAATCGGTTCTTTCAGTGCGATCGCTGCTAAAGTACGGAGGGTTCCTGTGCCTAATTCGGCCGGGATCAGGTCTTCGATCAAATTCTGATAAGCTGACCGCAATTGTAAACTATAACCGAGGGGGGTTTCCACCACTTCCAAGGCACTATCCCGGTGGGCATAATCGGACATTAACTCGATCATGGCATCTTCCACCGTCAGGCGATCGCTGTTGGTTAATGTCACCATCTCGGTTAAGGGGACAGGCTGCCCTTTTAGGTAAAGTATCGCTTCTAGACGGGTAGCTAGTCTGATCTCCTGGTGGGCTTCCGCGCTCAATCTCGACTACCTAAGTTTAGACAATGATTTAATATTCTACTAGAAGACGAACGAGAAAATTATGGAAACTTTTTGGAGTCAGGTTTTAGACTTTTGTTATCAGGCTACCGAGCTGGTGGGCGATCGCCTACTAGCTGATTTTGGCAAATTACAGGCCACCAATAAAGCAGACGGGACTTTAGTGACGGCTGCCGACCGTTGGTCCGATGGGGAATTGCGATCGCTAATTGCCCGCACTTTCCCGGACCATGGAGTCCTAACCGAGGAAACTACCCATATTTTCCCGGATCAAGAATGGTGTTGGGTAGTGGATCCAATCGACGGTACAACTAATTTTACTCGCGGTATTCCCATCTGGGGCATTTCCCTAGGACTTCTCTACCGGGGGACTCCCGTGTTCGGATTTGTTTATCTCCCCTGCCTAAAACAGGCCTATTATGGTTATTGGTACGGTGAGACGGGTTTAACCGGTCCAGAGGGGGCCTACCGCGATGGTCAACCGATTCACACCAGCGACGATTTTCCTAGCAAAAATCATCTGTTTAATCTCTGCGCCCGTAGTACAGATATATTAAAAAATCCCTTTCCCTGCAAAGTGCGGATGATAGGAGTGGCTAGTTATAATCTGCTTTTGGTTGCCGATGGCACGGTGTTGGGAGGAGTGGAAGCAACCCCGAAAGTCTGGGATATTGCTGCGGTCTGGGCAATTCTACAGGCCGCTGGCGGAGTATTTATCTCTTTAGGAGAAAAGATTTTTCCCTTGCAGGTGGGGGAAAATTATAGCGATCGATCCTATCCCTGTTTAGCCGTGGCTCGATCGAATTTAGCGCCGGTTTTCTTGCCTTTAGTCGGTTTTCTCAAGGATGTTGCTTGAATGGAGAATTGCTCAGGTTAGAATAGCTGCATTTAATGGTTTTATCTCTATATTATTTCATGAGTTTTGATACTTCCTCTCTCAGCGAACGCAACGATAAAGCCGAAGTCTATCAGCCAGTAATTATTCGCCTCGAAAATGTATCTAAAATCTACGGCAGTGGCGAAACCATGGTTAAAGCTCTTAATAACGTCAATTTAAGCCTGAAAAAAGGGGAATATTGCGCTATTATGGGGGCATCGGGTTCGGGAAAATCCACGGCCATGAATATTATCGGCTGTCTTGATCGTCCCACCTTGGGAGCTTATTATCTAGAAAATCTGGACGTTTCCACGCTGCCGGATGGGGATTTAGCCCAGATTCGCAATCGCAAAATCGGCTTTGTTTTCCAGCAATTCCATCTTTTACCCCAGATGAGCGCACTAGAAAATGTCATGTTACCGATGATTTATGGTGGGGTTTCTCCCCAAGAAAGAAAGGAAAGAGCGATCGCTGCTTTAACGAGGGTAAAATTGGATAATCGACTGCACAATAAACCCAATCAATTATCGGGGGGACAACAGCAGCGCGTTGCTATTGCTAGGGCAATTGTCAATCAACCCATATTATTACTTGCTGATGAACCGACGGGGGCGCTAGACTCGAAAACTACCCAAGAGGTGATGGCTATTTTCTCGGAATTGAATAACAGTGGCATTACTATCGTCATGGTAACTCACGAGGCTGATGTGGCGCGTCACTCTCAGCGCATTATTTGGTTTAAGGATGGTGAAGTGGTTTATCCTAATCTCGCACCGACGGATTTACACGAGGTGATTGGGTAGGGTGGGGATTTTTCAGTTATCAGTGAACAGTAATCAGTAAACAGTGAAAAGAAAACGACAACTTCCTATATAACTGATTCAAAGCTGATGGCTTACTGCTATAGGTTTGAAACTATTTAACTATTGTTACCTCAGTTTTTGTTTAAGTCTCAATAGTCGCTATTTGAGCAAGGATTACGCAATTAAAAATAGCTGACTTCGTTGTTCAGTTCGCCAAGATTATTGATGCTCGCTACAGTTAAGAATTAAGAAGTAATCGGGTTATGGCAAATCATCGGAGCGGACAAATATGATATTTTAGATTTAAGTTGAGAGTGGCGATTGCCTCTTGATTAAGTCGTTAGGTCGCTTTAACTCTTAGTAGTGATAGTGTCCGTCAAGTTATTTTTTAGTGTGATCGATACTGATTGATTCATTAGGAGGTTGGCTCTTCTCGACTTTGTGTGATAATTTTTGCTTATAGAATCGTGAAATGTTTACTGGGAAAGACTTTTAGGACTATTTTGCTGAAGAAACTATCAGTATAGACCTAGTTTCCACACAGAAACCAGAAGAGCCGGAGGTTTAGCTTGTCGAATGCTATCTCGTTCCGTTGATTTGGGAAGACTCAAGTTATAGGGATATCTGCTTCGGAGGTTGAATTATGCCAGGGATGCGAAGGGCGGATCGCCGAGATTCTAATAGTGATAATGAGCGCAACAATCCTCGCTCTCGGCAGCCAGAGCCACCCTCTTATCATGAACTGAAACAGCAGCGAGATAATGCTAGAGGTGATAAGTTTTTGTTGCAGCAGGAAAAAGCTCAATTGCAGCAACAGCTTCAGACTTCACAGCTTGCAGTTGATGAATGGGAGCAGCGTGCAACGCAGAATAATCAACTCTATCTTAGTGAGCAGCAAAGATATCAGCAAACTCTTTGTCTTTATAACGAAGAGAAGGCAAAAACTGTTGAATTAATAGCCAAATATCAAGAAGCAGATGCCCGGCGGACGCAATATCTGACTCTGTATAATGAAGCCCAAGAGCTGCTTAAACGAGAAAGACGCTCAAAGGCTGGCATCAAGGGTTGGGAAACTCGCCGTAAAATTGAAAATGAGCGTCTAAAGCAGGAAATTGCTGAAATGGTTGTTCTACTGCGTGAATCGTTGGCAAGCAAGGATGAGGCGGTGAATAACCTTTATGCTTTAGCAGAGCGTATGGATAGGATTCAACAATTAGTTGATTCGGTAGAAGTGGAATCTACTGGTAATCCAGTTGGTTTGCTGCAAAAGCTCAAACGCATTTGGCTTGCCATTAAAGATATCCTTTCTGAATAACTGGACTTCCCCCATACATAAATACTAAAAAATTAACAAAACCCTTACTGCAGGTCGGTTCTCAGAAAAAATTGAAAAGAGACTACTGGGTACATTTTTCCCTTGAAAATGGCTGTACCGTTGACTGTATCTGGAGTAGAGCGATTCCGTAGAGTTGGCTGTATAGTGATCGCTAACCTGATTTTAACAGATAGTGTCATTAATCTCTAGAGTAAGGGATTCCCTCTGTAGCCATGTTTTTGCTGATTTTCTGCCCCGAAACAAGCTATAATGG
>NZ_JAPZSZ010000073.1:0-20100 GCF_027532095.1 Microcystis sp. LE19-195.1E | reverse complement strand
CCTTAAATATTGGAAGAAAGGTAGTCGGAGAGGCCGCCTTTAGCGGGAATCCGATAGAGAGGTTCGTAGTTAACCCAGTACGGGTCAAAGCGTACAAAGCTAATTCTAGATGCAATATTTGCGTACAGAATTAGTAACTATAACTTCGCTAGTAAGGCTAACTGGAAAAATTTAGTAGAGGTTCAAGGTCGCTTGCAGTATCAACCGAAACCGATTAATAACTCCCAAGAATACGAGCGATTTTTAAGCATAATTGAAGAGATGATGTCACGGGAGTTAAGCAATGACGAAGGACTATTATTCGATTTACTGGTGTTATTAGTGGAAGAATACGAGCGGAAATATTATCCGATCGCCCGAACAAATCCTACCGCTACGTTAGAATTTTTACTTGATGAATTCGATATCGATAGGGAGTGTCTTATCGATATTTTCGGCGATCGGGATAGAGTAGAATCGGTGATGCTGGGGAAACAGGCGATCGCTCCCCCTCAAGCCGAGTCTCTAGCCGAATTTTTTAATCGTTTAAGTGCGAAACTGGCGTTAAGCGCCCGTGATTTTCTCTTGTAGCCTCGCTTTTCCTTCGGGGACTGAGGGGGGAAGACCATATAACAAATCCTTACTTTCTTCATAACTTTAGATTAATTAAGATAATGTTACAAAACTTTATGAAAAAGCCGTAGTATGATAATTTACGCCAGTAAAGCGAACACAATAAGGAGCAACACCCATAATGCAGTCGGCCGAGATGTTGCTGACAGTCCCCAAAGAGTATTTAAAAGCACCGGGGGGCTTCAACCCAAACGTTACCATGTTTTTTAGTGCCTTGAGCCTAATAACCCTATCTACCTGTGGCTATTGGCTATGGTCTTGGCCCGACTGGATTTGTTTTAGTGCTAATGTCCTCGCTTTACATTTATCGGGGACAGTTATCCACGATGCCTCTCATAATTCTGCCCATAGCAATCGGACATTTAATGCTATTTTAGGTCATGGCAGTGCTTTAATGCTCGGTTTTGCCTTTCCGGTCTTCACTAGAGTCCATTTACAGCACCACGCTCACGTTAACGATCCCGAAAATGATCCAGATCATTTTGTCTCCACTGGCGGCCCTTTGTGGATGATTGCGGCCAGATTTTTTTATCATGAAATCTTCTTTTTTAAGCGGCAACTCTGGCGGAAATACGAACTGCTGGAATGGTTCCTCAGTCGTCTTTTTGTTGCTACCATAGTCATCTTCGCCTGTCAATACGGTTTTATCAGCTATGTGATGAATTTTTGGTTTGTTCCCGCTTTAGTGGTGGGAATTGCCCTCGGTTTATTTTTCGATTATCTCCCCCATCGTCCTTTCCAAGAGCGCAATCGTTGGAAAAATGCCCGAGTTTACCCCAGTCCCCTCTTAAATCTGCTGATTTTAGGGCAGAATTATCATCTCGTGCATCATCTTTGGCCGTCGATTCCCTGGTACAAATACCAACCGGCATACTATGCCACTAAACCGCTTTTAGATGCGAAAGATTGTGAACAGTCTTTAGGTTTACTGCAAGGTAAGAATTTCTGGAGTTTCCTCTACGATGTCTTCTTGGGGATTCGCTTTCACTCCCATTCTTCTAAATCTAGCTCATAGCATTTATCGTAATGGTGAGGTACAAGGTTTTCGTTTTGGGGAGTCGGTGGTCGATTTTATGAGAAACTCTGTATCTGTACTGGTTTCGTTGTCAACTTGATTTTTTGAAGGAGGATTTTATGGGTCAGCATTGGGGAAAAGCCTTAATTTTAACAACAACTTTCTTGACAATTAACATCGATTATGCTAAGTCTTTAACCTTTGGTGAGGCCGTGGGTATTGGAGCGGGGGCCTTGTTAATCAACCGGGCGGTACAGGATAATAGACAACGTTATCGATTTGTGCCACCAGAGCAAGAATTTCAGCGCGGACTAGAGGACGGGTTTAACTTTGCCCGCTATGATAATCCGCGCAATTCTAGAGACTACGATGACGGTTTTATCGAGGGACGAAGACGGCGGGAGTCGGGTTGGGCCAGTCCCAACCGGAGAAGTTAATTATTTTTTTGGTCTGCGTCCCACTTCGGCGGTTTCTTGAATGGAAAATATCCTCAATTTGCCGTCGATGGGAGCGACTTTAGCCACCGCTGCCGATGCCACTATATAGTTATCACCCTCGGTGTTGGTAATATTGACTACTCGCTCGCGAGTGACAATCGCCATCTCGTTATTAGCAAGAATATCCACGTCCCAATTCTCAGAAAGAACCTCTATACTTTTAATATTTTTGTAGGATTCCTCTAAAAATATTTTATGTTCCGTGATGCCATCTAACTCAAAAATTTCGGTACTAGCATCGGTTTTAATGGTCAATTGCGAGGAAATAAACGGGGCATAGTGTTTGAGGATTAGGGCGATATTTTTATCTTTAATAGCGGTTTGGATGTCTTGAATCATTGCTTTAATTTCCGCTTCGCTGATTTTTTGTCCCCAATCGCGATTACTCGATTGTTTCACTGGCACTATCGAGGGATTAGCATGGACAAAAGCGGGGGAGATGCTGGGGAGAAGGGATAAACCGAGCAATAGAACAATTAATTGGGGAGAACGCATAATTTAATAAACTTGGTAAATTCAACCCGAATCATAGCATTTTCTCGTTACCGAATAAATCCTCAAGGTGAAAGTCCCTAGTTAGGGAAGCTAAGAGAGCAAAATTCTGGCTGTGCAAAGTCTAGGTTGATCCTTTAGCTATTTTTGGCTTGATATTTCCAGAATAACAGGGGTATGATCACTAGGTTTTTCTTGTTTTCTGGGTTCTCGATCGATCAGACAATTAACGGCTTTTTCGTATAGCTGAGGAGTTAAATAAAGATGATCGATTCGCCAACCTCGGTTACGAGCAAAACCACCGCTGCGATAATCCCACCAACTATAATGTCCCGCTGCCGAGGTGAATTTTCTAAAGGCATCTTGTAACCCAATTTCTAACACCTTTTCTAAAGCTTCTCTTTCTTTAGCTGAAGACATAATATGATTTTCTTTGCCTTTGGGATCATAAATATCTTTATCTTCTAAGGCAATATTAAAATCACCACAGATACATAATTCTTCCGGTTGAGAATTAATAATTTTATCTAGATATTTCCTGAGAGTTTCTAACCATTTAAGCTTATAAATATACTTGTCACTATCTAGGGAAGAACCATTAGGAACGTAGAGATTGATAATCCGAATATCGCCGATTACTCCAGTAATTAGCCGTTTCTGTTCGTCTAGTTCTCCTGTTAAATTTTCGCCGATAATTGGACTAAATCCCACAGTGATATCGTCTAGGGGTTTTCGGCTAAAAATCGCCACACCATTATAGGATTTTTGTCCAGAAATATAGAGATGATAACCCAAAGATTCAAAAGCTTCTCTGGGAAAATCTCGATCGATTACCTTAGTTTCTTGCAAGCATAAAACCTCAACGGGATTGAGTTGTAACCAATCAATTACCTGCTCTTGTCGGCTGCGAATCGAGTTGACATTCCATGTGGCGATTTTCATGGCTAAAAACCGATAATTTTTCTCACACTTCCTCAGCAAAACTGGTGCGACGCACAAACTCAAAAGGACCGGCGATCGAACCCCAGACTAATTGATCGGTTTCGGTATCTAAACCGCGATCAACGCTAATTAATCCCCGTTCACTAATTTCAAAACTATTATCTAAATAAGTCATTCTATCTTTGCGAAAAACTAAACATTGTTTACCCGGTTTCACCACCCCTTTAAAACTGTTACCTGTCCAAGTGACATTCATATCACAACCCAGCATCGGTTCTAATAAGTCTAAGGTGAGATTTTTGAGACGCTGGGGTTCTCTAGAAGCACCAAAAAAGTTAGCTTCCTCTTTAACTTTAAAGTTTTCTAGTTCAATATGATCATCGACTACCGATAATTTAAATACTCGCAAACGATAGGGAGTATTGAGCATAAAATCGTAGGCCTGCTCTAAAAATAAGCTGGTTCCTTTCAGTAATTCATCGGGCAAAGGACGCATACACACGCGAATATGGGCAAAAAAAGGCGGATTAGCAAAAGCTTGTTCTTGATTACTAAAATCCGCCGCCATCCAGCGCGCTAGGGTTTTTATATCCGTGGAATGAGTCATAGTTTTTGAGATGTGAATGGCTATTAGCTATCAGCCATCAGCTAGTTAATCGCTCTGATAAATTTTCACTGATTACTGATAACTATGCCCCGATAATTGTTATTGTGCGATTACTTTAATTTCGATATCGGCACTAACTTCGGGATGGAGTTTGACTTGTACTTTATAGACTCCCAATTGACCGATATCGGGGACGGTAATACCACGGCGATCGATTTCTAATTTAGCATTTTCTAGAATAACCGTAGCCACATCTTGACTGGTGACAGTACCGAAAATGGCCTCGTTTTCACCCACCTGTTTAGGGATGCTGTAGGGACTGAGTTTTTCGATCGCAGTTTTTCTGGTTTCCGCTTCTTGTTTTTCAGCGAGGAGACGTTGACGCTCTTTTTCTTTCCTAAATTCTGCCTGTTTAATCGCGCCCTTGGTGGCTAAAACGGCCACACCTTGGGGGATAAGGTAATTGCGCGCATAACCGGGGGCCACTTCCACCACATCGCCATTTTCACCTAATTTGCTGACTTTTTGATTGAGGATAACCTGCATTCGTTTCGCCATGATCTTGACCTAAAACAATAGTTCCAAAACCTTTATCATACCATGCAATCGTTTTGATCTGTCCTCCCATCCGGACCGTCAGTTAGCTATGGAAAAACTACTTGGGGTTTGCTGAATAAATCTAACAACCTTGTTGGATAAGGTTTTTAGACTTTTTTTCCCTCAAAAACTGCCGACCATTGGAGGGATTGGGGGGAAAATTCCTGGACTTTTTCCCTGAAAATGGGTAAAACCCCACACCCCACACCCCACACCCCACACCCTACCCCCACGAAAAACTTTTTGCCGCAAACCCTACTTGAACAATCCGAGTCTCCCCAAAAGGAAAACTTCCTATCTCATCATTAAGATAACTACTTTATTCAGTTTTCTTCCCCAGTGTCCGTCAACTGGGAGGAATGCCGATAGCTGGTTAAAACCAGTAAGACAGGGCGGAGAGAGTAACTAAAGACCATTTTTTTGGTAAGATCAAAGCTAAACTAACCATCACGCCCTCTTGAGGAAAGATTTATTTATGAGCGATATAGGGTTTATTTTGACGATAATCAACAATTTCCTGCAAATTTACTCGGTAATCTTAATTGTTAGGGTTTTACTGACTTGGTTCCAAAATGCCGGTTGGGCCTATCAGATTATGTCTTTTCTCAGTCCGATTACCGATCCCTATTTAAACCTCTTTCGCTCGATTATCCCACCCCTAGGCGGGATGGACTTTTCCCCGATCCTCGCTTTCCTGCTGCTCAACGTTGTTCAGAGTGTCGTAGCCACAGGGGCCAGCAGTCTGGTCAGTAGCAGTTTCTAAATCCGCGGATCCACACTACTGGTAAAACCGGAAGCTTTGAATTTTTCCAGTCGCAAAGGGGTTGGTTGATTGGTAGAAACAGAAATTCTGATCTCGAAATCACTAATCCCTGGCGGCACTTCTGGAATTGCCCCGACTCGGCTACGATTTTGTAAAGCCGGTTCCCCGTTAGCATCGTAAATCCGACCAAAAACATCGGCATCATAGACGGTTTTTCCGGAATTATTTTTAGCTTTGCCGGTGATTAAAAAACAATTAGCCGGAAAACTGGTTCCCCCACTGGTGACACTCCCCTCGGCTAATTCGGGGGGACAGTCTTTATAAGATACATCTAATAGTTGAATTGGGGTCAAAGCTTGAGCAATAGGGATGATAAGCCAGCTAGACAGCCAGAAAAGAACAGAAAGGAGCAAAACGGTGAGCGAGCGTGGTGTCATAGATGAGTGATTTTACGGTATGATTTCCCCAATACTTAGATTATCGTGGATCGTCACCCTTTGAAATCAGCTTTTTTAGGACTCTCATGGGAATGGATTCCCACAGACGCTCCCGATAGTTGCGACGGGTTTACCTGTGAGGTAATAGGTGTAGGGCTAATTCATGAATTAGCCCTACAATAGGCGTTGTCAAATTGAAAGATGCTCCGAATCAGCACCGGAACTGAAATTACTTTGATAGCAAGGATTGCATTGCATCTTTACCTATTCTGATCTGACAACGCCGTAAATGAAAGTGAGGATGATTCCCCCCCTGTTAGTTGCCGTATTCGCTTTCAAAACGGTGAAGAATGGGAAATACAAGCAATATATCAGTGGAATCGCCCTAATTGGCGTTTTCTGACCTGAAGGAAGATCACTGCTCGGTTATCGGCTAAAATTTAAGATATGTAAAGAAGGGAGATAAATTTTATGGCCGCTAATGTTGAGATCTATACTTGGAGTTCCTGTCCTTTCTGTATCCGCGCTAAAGCATTACTCAAGAAAAAAGGGGTGGAGTTTACCGAATATTGTATCGATGGTGATGAAAGAGCGCGAGCCAAAATGTCCGATCGAGCCCATGGTCGTACAAGTGTACCACAAATTTTTATAAACGATCAACACATCGGGGGCTGCGATGACATCTATGCTTTAGATAGAAGTGGTGGTTTAGCTCCCCTGTTGCAGAATTAAGGATAAAAACTATTAATGAAACTAGCCTTTATTATCGATCCGATCGAGTATTTAGATCCGGGCCATGATACCAGTGTAGCTATCATGGAAGCGTCCCAATTATTAGGCCATGAAGTCTGGATGACTTCCATCACGGATCTCAGTGCGATTGCGGGAAAAGCTTGGGCAAAACTAACTAAAATTGAACTGGTTCCCGTGGAGTTAAAAGATAATCATTGGGTGGCTGTATCTCAATGGTATCAAAGACAAGAGACAGTTTTTACCTGCCTAGAAAACTTCGATTTTGTCTGGATGCGAAAAGACCCACCCGTGACGATTGCCTATCTTTATGCCACCTATTTATTAGACCTGATCGACCCCCAAAAAACCCAAGTAATTAACTCAACTAGGGGTTTACGCCATGCCAACGAAAAGTTATATACTATTCACTTTGCTCAGGTAATGCCCGCCACAATTGTTTCCCAAGATAAAGCGACAATTAGGGAATTTGTCAACCAAAAAGGGGCGGCAGTTATGAAACCTTTGGGGGGCAAAGCAGGGGAGGGAATTTTATTTCTTAGTCCCGAAGATCGCAATCTCAATTCAATGATTGAAATTAGCACAAAATGGGGACAAGAACCGGTAATGATTCAAGATTATTTACCAGCTGCCAAAGAAGGAGATAAACGCATTATTGTCCTCAATGGTGAACCCATCGGGGCAGTTAATCGCATTCCCACCGGTTCGGAATTTCGCGGTAATATGGCGGTGGGTGGACGAGTGGCAAAAACAGAAATCAGCGATCGAGAATTAGAAATATGTGCCACTTTAGCCCCAAAATTACGAGAAGATGGCCTATATTTTGTCGGATTAGATGTGATTGGTGGCTACCTCACCGAAGTTAATGTCACCAGTCCCACCGGCATTCGCGAGATCGATCGATTAAACAATGTTAGCTTAGGTCAACAGGTAATTCAATGGCTAGAAAATTTTGCTTGTGCCAAGGCTCTGTCTTGACACACAATATTTAAGGCTCTTTATTAAAATATCCTTCAGGTAGAACCTGAATAAAGGGTTCCCAAGTAGAACCTGGGAACGAGATAAGAACTCAAATCTGATAACTGATAACTGATAACTGATAACTTACCCACTGATAACTGATAACTGATAACTGATAACTGTAAAAAAATGAATGCTTTATCAATACCGACGTGGATAGTTCATGTATCGAGTGTCGTAGAATGGATAGCGGCAATCTGGTTAGTGTGGACCTATGGCGACATCAGTAGCGATCGATCGTGGCGAATGTTATCTTGGGGAATGTTACCCGCTTTAATTGGGGCCATGTGTGCCTGTACATGGCATTTTTTTGATAATATCAGTGCCTTATCCTGGTTAGTCACCCTACAGGCAGCCATGACTGTCTTAGGAAATTTTACCCTCTGTGCTGCCGGTTGGTGGCTGTGGCGTTCCAGTAAAATTAGCGTTAACAATGAATAAAGACAGTTTATTTGCCATCTCCCTGTTTCCCTATCTGGGGTTTCTTTGGTTTGTCACTCGTTCGGGAAAAATGCCCCGTTTAGCCCTAATTGGCTTTTATGTGCTGTTAATCTTCGTTTTTATCACCATTCCTGCCGGTATCTACGCCAAAATCCACTATGGTCAAGAATTAGCTAACGTCGATTGGTTACACGGCAGCGCCGAATTTTTCCTCACCCTCTCCAATATTCTCGTCGTCTTAGGTTTTCGTCAGGCAATTTTAGCGAAAAAGGAAACAGAGAAAGGGGAACAGGGATAAGGGGTGTGGGGTGTGGGGTGTGGGGTGTGGGGAAGTGGGAATTGGGGTGTAGGGTGTGGGGTGTGGGGTGTGGGGTGTGGGGTGTGGGGAAGTGGGAATTGGGGTGTAGGGTGTAGGGTGTAGGGTGTAGGGTGTAGGGTGTGGGAAGTGGGGAAGTGGGGAAGTGGGGTGTGGGGAGAATAAATAAAAATAATCTCCTGAATACTGACTCGGAGAATACTGACTCGGAGAATACTGTCTCCTGTCTCCTGTCTCCTGTCTCCTGTCTCCTGTCTC
Organism: Microcystis sp. LE19-195.1E; assembly: GCF_027532095.1. NCBI lineage: Bacteria > Bacillati > Cyanobacteriota > Cyanophyceae > Chroococcales > Microcystaceae > Microcystis > Microcystis sp. LE19-195.1E. The sequence continues at coordinate 11,353 of NZ_JAPZSZ010000073.1, read as the reverse complement.
CTGTCTCCTGTCTCCTATCTCCTGATCACTGAATTGTGATACAATCGCCCCAAAACGTCCCCGCGTCAGTCAAATATGTCCCCGATTACACCGTCCATCAGCGTCAACGAACCAAACCCGCAGGCTGCCATCCAGACTTTATCGGTAGTGGTTCCCATATATAACGAAGTGGACAGTATTCCCCATCTCGTCGAGAGTATCGCCACGATTTTGCGTTCTTATCAAATTAACTACGAGATAATCTGTGTTGACGACGGTTCTAAGGACGGTTCCACCGAGGTTTTAACTAATTTAGCCAAAAATCGCGATGATCTCAAGGCGGTAATATTGCGACGCAACTACGGACAAACCCCCGCCATGGCTGCCGGATTTAATTATGCCACGGGACAGATAATCGTTACCCTCGACGGCGATTTACAGAACGATCCCAATGATATACCCCTATTATTGGCCAAATTAGAGGAAGGTTATGACCTCGTGAGTGGCTGGCGCAAAAATCGCCAAGATGACCGGGTAAAACGGCTTTTACCCTCAAAAATAGCTAATTGGCTAATAGCAAAGGTTACAGGGGTCAAATTACACGACTACGGTTGTTCTTTGAAAGCCTATCGAGCCGAATTAGTTGCCGATATGAATCTTTACGGGGAATTACATCGCTTTTTACCCGCATTGGCTTTTATTGAAGGGGCAAAAATAACCGAAATTCCCGTTAATCACCACGCTAGACGGTTCGGACAGAGTAAATATGGTTTAGGTCGCACAATTCGCGTGATTATGGACTTATTTACTGTCTTTTTTATGAAAAAGTTCCTCACCCGTCCGATGCACATTTTTGGACTCTACGGACTGTTATCGATGGTAGTGGGGATTATTTTAGGCACTTATCTGACTATTCTCAAACTCGGTTTCGGACAAGAAATCGGCGATCGACCTTTGTTAATCCTGGCCGTGTTATTCTTTTTAACTGGGGTACAATTACTCTGTTTTGGTCTTTTGGCAGAAATTTTGATGCGGACTTACCACGAATCCCAAAAACGTCCTATCTACCGCGTTCGTACTGTTGTCGGGGATAGGGGATTTTTCAGTGAGCAGTGAGCAGTGAGCAGTAATCAGTAATCAGTAAACAGTGAACAGTAAAAAGACAGTAGGAAGCTGCTATTTAATACTGCCCACTTAATACATACTGCACACTTAAATAGGGAGGCACAATTATTTGTAGAATGGGTTAGCGGTAGCGTAACATGAGCGGGGGTTGGGTTTCATGCTTCAACCCAACCTACGTTCTGATAACTGATAACTGATAACTGATAACTGATAACTGAAAAAAATATGACTATTTGGGAACTTGATTTTTATTCGCGGCCGGTGGTGGATGAAAATAATAAAAAAAGATGGGAATTATTAATCTGTGAAACTCCGGCAACAATCGATCGCTCCTCCGATACAATATTTAAATATGCCAGTTATTGTCCTAATACGATGGTTAATTCCCAATGGTTAGGAGAGGCAGTTACTGCAGCTATCAAGGAAGCGGGGGTAACTCCCAAAAAAATTCGCTTTTTCCGTCGTCAGATGAATAACATGATTAGCAAAGCTTGCGAGGATATCGGTATTCCCGCTTCCCCTAGTCGTCGCACTCATGCTTTAACTAGATGGATAGAAGAAAGAATGGCCAATTTCTATCCTCAAGAAGTTGGTTATGATCAAAATTTAACTAAAACCGCTTCCGTTAACTACCCTCCTTTAAATGCGGTTCCCCTTCCCGATGCTGTCCGGGGAGATAAGGCAGATAAATGGGCTTTTGTCACGCTAGAATTGTCTTCTTTTAATGATTTAAAAGATTGGGATATTAGCTTCGGAGAAAATTTGCCTATACTAGGGATGGGATTAGATGAGAATCTAAAAATCCCCGGTTTAGTTATTTTTTCCCCCCGCGCTTTACCCCTAGCTGGTTGGATGTCAGGGTTAGAAATGGCCTATTTAAAGTTAGAAACTGGTTCTCGTCCTCTGCTACGTTTAGAAACGGGTGCTAGTGATAGTTGGATTCTCGTCAATGTCACTAATGCCGAGACTTTAAACGAAGCCAAAAACTTTGAAGAAGCTAAACAAAAAGCCAATAATCTGCATTTTTTAGCCATTCAATCTAACCCTGAATCGGAATCCTTCGCCGGTTTTTGGCTACTACAAGAAGGCTATCAAGAGTAAAGTTTAGTCAAGGTGGGTTTTCAATCCACCCCTAGACAATTAACTTAAAAACATTGTCCAGTCCAACTACCGTGTAACCCGTAGGGAATATGATGTTTCAGATGGATAACCCCTAGGGAATTAGTGATATCTTTAGCATCTAAGATTACCCCATTCGATCGATGATTGGCCGCATCGTAAGTAACTACCAATAACCAACCATCATCTTCAGCGATTCCATCGGGTTTAGGCACAAAAATTGGCTCACCTGCGAATCCCCGGGGAGCAAAAGAATGTAATTGTTTTTCTCCCGTTAATAGGTCCAGTTTTAAGATTGCTTGCAAAGGAGCATTACCGGTGGCATGATGAGCGGCAGCTATGTATAAATAACGGTAATCTCGACCAACTTTTGCAGGATTGATGCTGGGAAATTCACAACAATGCTCTAGAATACATTCTCTTGTAACGGTATTTTCTGATAAATTTAGTGTAAATCGCCACAGATGTCCGGGAGCTAAACTATCAAAATCTACCGATTGAAAACTGCTATTTGAATCCAGTTGTGGTAAGGATTGATAACAAATAGAATCGATCGAGATTTTCTCCCCTTGTTCAAAAGCATTGCTATGATGGAAGACAAAACCTGATGGAGTTTCTAAAACTTTCACTTCTCTTTTGTTAGGATCCCGGGGGATAATAATAATCTTAGTTAACTTGTCCGGTTGATTGATGACGCATTCTCCCGCACCTTTTAACCCAAAAAGAAAGGGAAAAGGATTATAACTAACCGGGTTTTGGAAAAAGATAGCGTAGTGGGGAGTAATAACAAAATCGTGGATAAAACAGAAGCCAGGTATACTGTGGGTATGACGACGTAATAACTTACCCGTGGGACTAATTTCGTAGAGAGTAATGGAACTCGACAAACCCGTTTTAATGGCAAAATTTACCAGACAAGGTTGATGATTATCGAAGATACAAGCGGGATCGATGCGAGGATGAGCGGCAAAAGAATCGCCTTTTTCCAAGATACCATCGAGATAGTCTAAACCAATAGTATCAAGGGTTTTAGCATCGAGGCGATGGGGTTCGGCCGCTTCCCAAAGTGCCAGTAATTTATCACCCCAGTAGATAACATTAGTATTAGCAATATTTTTCAGACGCAAATCAAAAGCATTGCCGAAAATTCCCCCCGGTTTTTTCGTGCCGAAAACACCGCGATAAAGGGGTTTTCCCGCTTTCTGTTCCTGGAGATAACCCTCGGTTTTAACAAAACGATTACGATAATGTACGCGGCCATGGTTGAAGCTAATCGCGCTGATCATACCATCCCCATCGAAGGGATGAGCGATCGCAGTGCCAGCGATATCGAGTAAACCGGGGCCGTTTTTAAAGACTGTACCCTGTAAATCGGGGGGAATTTGCCCCTCGATGTCTTCTACCTCGTAATCGTACTCGTTAGGTTGGGATTGATAGCCTTTTTGCCAATCCTGACGATTATAGGATTTTTCGCCAATTGTCGGAGTTAATACCATAGTAGTTTTACGTTTATATTTACTTTTCTTAACATAACTTAAAACTACCAGAGCTAACGAAGGCAGGAGGCAGGAGGGAAGAATCTGACTAGAAGGCGAGGTTTTAGACAAGGGTTGTTGGGTGCATCTCACATTTGCAGAAATACCGACAATCAGCAATAGAGTTCTTGCATAATTAATTTTTGAGAGGGCAAAAATGAGATGCACCCAGGGTTGTTTCGATAACAGCTAAAAAGAAGGGGGTGGCCAATCATTTTTCCAGCTATTCACCCCCTCCTTGCCGTCATGTTATTTAACAAACAACATTTCTTGATAGGTAGGTAGAGGCCAGAAATTGTCGGCCACTTCCCCTTCCAGTGTGTCAGCATATTCGCGCACCTTATCCATCAAGAGACGGATCGTTTGAGCGGAATACTGCATATGTTCCTCGATCGAGTCAAAATCGTCTTTAGCCATGGCCGCACTCAGTTTGCTAACGCCATCCATCAGTAATTTAATTAAATTCGAGACGGTTTGGGCCCTTTCCTTATCCATCTCGATGCCGATCGCCGCCGCATTAGCGATCGCCAAAGACAATTCCGACAAGTAGCGAACGGCAGCGGGATAAATAATCGTTTTAGCCATACTTACCACCAGTTTCGCCTCCACCTCGATGGCCAGTAAATACTGTTCTGCATAGACATCGAAACGACTTTCCAGTTCAACGGGGGTAAACACACCCATGCGGGTAAACAGTTCTTCAATATAATCAGCTTTCAGCACGGGTAAAGCATCGGCAGTGGTGCGGAGATTAGCCAAACCGCGCTCTTCTACCGCCATTTTGTGCCATTCCGGGGAATATCCGTTACCTCCGAAGATCACATTTCTGTGTTTGTCCATGATCTCCTTGAGAACACCCTGGGCAGCAGTCTTGAGGTCTTCCCCGGCTTTCATCCGGCTTTCTAAGTTATCCGCCACCCAAGTCAGGGAATCCGCTAGAATCGTGTTCATCGCCACCAGCGGCCCGGAAACTGACTGATTAGAACCCACGGCGCGGAATTCAAAGCGATTGCCCGTAAAAGCAAAAGGAGAGGTACGATTGCGATCGCCAGGATCCTTGGGGAATACCGGCAGGGTATCGACACCGAGATCCATCAATCCCGGGGCATCAGAACCCTCAATTTGTCCTTGGCTAATTTGGTCGAATACCTTTTCTAACTGGCTGCCCAAATATACCGAAATAATGGCGGGGGGGGCTTCATTTGCCCCCAAACGGTGATCATTGCTGGCGGTAGCCACCACTGCGCGTAAAAGCGGCCCGTACTTGTGAACGCCACGAATAACCGCCCCACAGAATAACAAAAACTGCATATTAGCGTGGGGAGTATCGCCCGGATCCAACAGATTGCCCTGGGTGGCGTTGCCGACAGACCAGTTAACGTGTTTTCCCGAACCATTAATTCCCGCAAAGGGTTTTTCGTGCAGTAGGCAAACAAAACCGTGTTTTTTAGCCGTACTTTTCAGCAAGGTCATAATTAACTGCTGATGGTCACTGGCCACGTTAGCGGCCTCGAAAAAGGGGGCAATCTCGAACTGTCCGGGAGCGACTTCATTATGGCGGGTTTTGGCCGGAATGCCGAGGCGATACATTCTTTCCTCTACTTCCTGCATAAACACCTGAACCCGTTCGGGAATCGCGCCAAAATAATGATCGTCGAACTGTTGACCCTTAGCGGCGGGTTTACCAAATAGGGTGCGACCGGTGAGCAGTAAATCGGGGCGACTATGGGCAAAATGAGCATCTACTAGGAAATATTCCTGTTCAGCACCGCAGCTGGAGTTAACGGGGGCGACTTCCGTATGTCCTAAGAGCTTCAGCACCCTGGTGGCGGCTTTACTCATCGATGAAATTGAGCGTAAAAGCGGCGTTTTTTTGTCGAGGGCCTCTCCTGTCCAAGAGATGAAAACCGTGGGGATACACAGGGTTACACCATTATCCGTCTCCATGACGTAGGCCGGACTGGTGACATCCCAAGCGGTGTAACCCCGCGCTTCAAAGGTGGAGCGAAGTCCGCCGTTAGGAAAGGAGGACCCGTCCGGTTCCCCCTGTACTAAGACTTTGCCCGTAAATTCTGTGATCACCGAACCGTCGCTCTGCACGGAGATAAAACCATCGTGTTTTTCGGCGGTGGCGTTGGTCATCGGATAGAAGACGTGGGCATAGTACAGCGCCCCTTTGGACGTGGCCCAATCTTTCATCGCAGCCGCTACCGCACCGGCGATGGAAACGTCTAATTTTCCACCGGTTAAAATCGTGTTTTTGACCGATTTGAATACGTCTTTCGGAAGACTGGCCTGCATTTTGCTCAGGGTAAAAACATCGGTTGCCCAGAGGGCCTCTAAACGCTGAGGAATTTTGCTAGGTAGGGGTTTACGATCCGTTACTTGAGAGATAGCTTGAACACGCGTTCCATAACTCATAAGTATTTTTCCTATTGTGTTGTGTCGTGGATGAATGGTTACTTTACTTAGGCGATGACAAGTTTCCTCCTAATTTTGATGTTGAATTTCGGTCAGAGGCTATTCTCCGCTTAATAATTTTGATCCCACGGCACAAGCTTCTCTGCGGTTTTTATCTGCTTGCGCCAGCCTCTTTTCCGATCAATTAGCAACACCAGCCTTCATCTTAAGAACAGATAATCCAGAGCTTTGTATCAAAGATTACAAATATCCTAAACCCGATCTTCCCCAAGCGATCGCACTGAGAAAACGGGTTTCTTTGAGAAACCTGTTTTCTGGACTTAAAAAAGTGATATTTGACAAAATCGGGGGGGGGGGGTAAAATGCTGGTGGAATTTGCCCAAAATTGCTCATGAATACTACAACTACCTTCAAATCTCTCTCTCTGGCTGGTGTTGTCTTCGCCAGCACAGTTAGTGCGATCGCTGTCTTTGGCCTTACTACTGCCCAACCAGCCGCAGCCGTCTCGTTCCCTGGACCAGATGCCTTCGGATATAAAGGTGCTGAAATTGCCAACAACCTGCGCAACATCAGCGCGAGTGGCACCTTTCTTAGCCTTGGCGACGATCAAGTCAGCGGAGCCATCTCCCTGGGATTCAATTTTGATTTCTACGGCAATACCTACAGTCAGGTGTACGTTTCGTCAAATGGCTTCCTGACTTTTAACCCCGGTTCCTTCAGTGGGTGTTGTAGTGGTCCATCGTTGCCCAACGGAAGCTCAAACCCGAGCAACTTAGTTGCAGGTTTCTGGAATGACCTCAATAATCCCCAGGGTAATATCCGCTACCAGACGACTGGCTCGCCAGGCTCTCAGAAGTTTGTCGTCGGTTTTTACAATGTGCCGCATTTCTTCAATGGCCCTCAAGTTACCTTTGAAATGATCCTCCATGAGGGAAGTAATAACATTGAATTGCAGTACGGTGCTGCGCCTAACGACGGCAGCTCTGTCACTATTGGGATCACAAACAACGGCAGTACTGATGCGCTGACTTTAGTCAACGCTGATTTCAACCTTGATGTCGGTGTCTCCAATCGTGGTTTTCTGATTACGCCAATTCCTGAGCCAAGTTCTGGCTTAGGTTTGCTGGCTTTAGGCTTACTGGGGGCGGGAGCGGCACTTAAGCGCCATTGGAACTGAGAAAACGGGTTTCTTTGAGAAGAAAACGGGTTTCTTTGAGAAGAAAACGGGTTTCTTTGAGAAACCCGTTTTCTGGAATAAGAGGCGATCGCTAGGAGTTGCTAACTCGCGCTAGACTGGATTCAAATAATTAACTTCCAATCAATTCAAAGCAAGGACAAACCCATGAAATATCGCGTCTTAATTGAGCAAGATGAAGATGGCATTTATGTGGCTGAAGTTCCCTCCCTACCCGGCTGTATTTCTCAAGGCAATACCCGGGAAGAGTTACTCGCCAACATTCAGGAAGCAATTGCTTTATATCTAGAAAGCCTAGAAGCGCACAATGAACCGATTCCACCACCAATTTCTGAGGAACTGGTAGAGGTTAAATTATGAGTGAACTCCCTCCTATCGCTGGTCGCCAAGTCGTTAAAGCACTAGGCAAGATTGGCTACGAATTAGATCGGCAGCGAGGAAGTCATATCATACTCAGACAAAAAGCCTATCCCTATCGACGCATCACCATCCCTGACCATCGAGAAGTGGCTAAGGGAACACTGAGATCTATCATTCGTCAAGCGGGATTGACAGTGGCAGAGTTTAAAACTCTCCTTTAGCTTGATTTGCCAGAGTCGAAACAACCGCTCATAAATCGCCAATTCAAAAATATACTATTAAACAATGTAAACGCTATATGAGTCAATCTGCTGCTGCAATCAATACTAAACTAATTGATTCTCTTGCTCAAATTATCCTTTCCTTAACTGACGAAGAACAACAGCTTCTGCTACAAAAAATCCAGCATCCAGCCTTATCTGATGTCGATTTTCATCAAGGTTTTCCCTTTGATGTTCAAATTCCTAATACAGAAACGCTCGCCGCCATTGAAGAAGTAGAAAAACATCCTGAGCGTCTTAAGCGTTATACTAGCGTTGGGCAGATGTTCGAGGACTGGAACAAGGATACAGGGGAATGTTAACCCCACAGGAAAGCACACGCTTTCGACGCGATTTGAGGCGGATGAAAAAACGGGGTAAAGACTTGGAAAAGTTAAAAACTGTGGTGGAACTACTGGTGCAAGAACAAATACTACCAGAGCGATACCGAGATCATAATCTCGTTGGAGATTGGTCAGGTTATGGTGAGTGCCATATCGAGCCAGATTGGTTGTTACTCTACAAGATTGAGCGAGATGAGGAAAGCTTAACACTCGTTCGGACTGGTACTCATTCGGATCTGTTTAAATAGTCTTCTAGTAGAAAACGGGTTTCTCAAAGAAACCCGTTTTCTCTCAAAGAAACCCCTTTTCTGGACTGTCAATCTCTTGTCTCGATTAATTCGGGGACAAGTTCGGGAATAAAACCTGGTTCAGCTAAAGAACCAGTAACATGATGTTCAAAGACTTCTGCGGGGGGAAAAGTTTTCTTGACTTCCTGAGATTGGGGATCCGTAGAAGGTAGCCATTTAATTAGGGGTAAAGGTAGGAGAGTAGAGAGATTAGTAATCACTACCAATAACCAAAGGTTATCAAAATTAGTTTCGGTGACTCCCAACCAATGGGTTAATAAAGCGCCGATTTCTTGGGAAACTAATCCCGACATATTCCAGATAGACATTAATAAAGCGAATAGAGATGCTTCAATGCCCACGGGACAAAGACGGGCTGATAAAATTAAGACGGGTAAAAAGGCAATTTGTCCCATGACGGTGAGGATGAGACTATCCCCCAAACTAAACCAATGATCGTCAATACCGAGCGCTCGATTAGTATGGGTAACTAAGAGTAGGGTAGTCATTCCTAAAACCGCAGACATCACCGTACTCCAACCCAAAATTAGACGAAAGGAAATCGCTTTTAAAAACCGTTGATATACCCAGATACCCAGTATCGAGGCTAAACTGGTGACTAAGCGCACTCGTCCTAAAAATTCCGGTTCAAATCCTAACTCGTTGGTGGTGAAGTAGAAAAAGGCAGAATCGGCGCTAGGAGTAGCCTGCCAGAGAAAAATAAAGGCAGTGGGTAATAAAATTGATTTTTGTCTGATTGCTGACCATAATTGTCCTATTTGCTCCTTGACTTTGGGCGTAGATCGTGAATCATTATTATTCTTGATTTTTTCCTCTGTAATTAAAAACGCCATGGCTGAGGCAATCAGGGGAAAAATAGCCGTGAGAGCGAAGACAGGACGAGTACCGAGGTGTGCCAGTAACCAACCCCCGAGATAAGCCGTAATTAAGCCGCCTAGGGCCGATATTCCCCAAGTTAAGGACTGTAGAGAGCCGGATTGAGTGAAGGACTCTCTGCGGGCCCTTTCTACTACCAAAGAATCGACGATGACATCACTAATGGTGACAGAAAGGGAACCAAGCAGGATCGCGGCCGTAGCTTGCCAAGCATTCTCCACCACAGTGGCTAGGGCCAACCAAGCTAAAACCCCCAGAATTCCCGATAAAATTAGGTAGGGGCGACGACGATAGCCGAAAATAGGCAAACCATCCGAAAGAAAGCCAAAAGCTGGTTTAATCACCCAAGGAATCGCCGCCACTCCGATTAATGCCCCCATCTGGGAGGGACTCAAGGCCAAATCGTCTTTTAAAAAAAAGCTAACCGCTAATCGGGAGAGTCCGAGAATGCCCTGCACGAAATAAACCCCTAAAATGCCAATTAATTCGGGATTAGGGTCATTTCCGAACAAGATAGTCTCTTTAAGGAATTTTTTCCCGCGATCGATGCCAAGGCGATTAATAAGCATGAAGTTTCATAAATATTTGTTACTGTCTCTATGATAATGATTGAGCGCTCGATCGGTGCGTTAGCTGTTAGGGTTTAACTGTTGAGCTTTAGGTTTTGGCGGTTGGGTATTGGGTTTTAGGGTTTTAGTGGAATTTCCCCATAACAGACTTATTGTCGTGTTATGGGGAAAGTTTTTTGCGATCGCTCTATTTGAGAGTAATATAGGGAAAGATTCTGGAAAAAATGCTTATCTGTCAAATCTTCAGCAGAATGCTATATGAACTCTTATCTCGACAGGTAAGAGTTCATATCACAATTTAAACTTAGCTAGCAAGCCAGGATAGATGTATCCCGTTATGCTATCGTTGGCAATTTTTTATATTCTTCCTTATGCTTTTGTATCGCATCCCAGATGTCAACCTTTTGCTGAAGGTTGAGCCAAAGTTGAGGACCATTCCCTAGGGTTTTCCCAATACGAATGGCCATGTCTACCGTGATTGGTCTTCGACCTTGAATAATTTCATTAACAGTGCGCCGAGACACACCGAGAAGCTCAGCAAAGGTTGTTTGAGTCATTTCAAGCTCTTCAAGCACATCTGAAATGACCTCTCCAGGATGCACTGGTCTTATTTGCCTCCCATTAATAATATCTTGTAAGTCTTTCATAAATTATTTTCCTGCTTGAATCAAAACTCTTTGTTTTTCCTTATAGTCAGTGATAATCTTCAAGGTTTAAATCCCAGGCATCATTATTTCTAAATGTGAAAGTAATACGCCAGTTACCTGATACCTTGATTGACCAAGTTTCTCTTCTATCCCCTTTAAGCTGGTGTAAATCATAACCCGGTATTCTAAGGTCATCTATAGCTGTTGCAGAATCTATCACTTCAAGTCTTCTCCTTATTCTTTTTTCTAAATCTTTGGGTATACCTTTTGCATTACCTTCTTTTAATAATCTTTCTAATGCCTTATTTCTAAAAGTTTGTATCATTCAATGGATTTCTACTATATTTCATATTAAATCTTGGTCTATAACAGTTTAATGACAGTTTAATCTTATACATAAATATATTTTTTGTAACTTTGTAGGTTACAACTCCACTGTAATGTGGAAGGTTACAAATGTCAAGGCTCAAACTACTATTGGGACTTAGGCGTTTTCGGTCAGCAAAAAAGGCTCAAACCATTACGGGACAAAGGGTTAACCTCGATTTATGATTTTCCTTGATATATCTGGGTTTCAGCGATTTTGGGCTTCTCGAAGTAAATCCCAAGCGGGGA
>NZ_JAPZSZ010000068.1:0-22416 GCF_027532095.1 Microcystis sp. LE19-195.1E | reverse complement strand
GTCAGTCTGTAGAGCGACCATAAGACCAGAACAGAGTAAATCTGTTAAGGCAGGTGCGAAAAATCCTTCGGGAAAGAAGCAGAAACCTAAATCGTGAGGTTTGGGAATCGCCGTCCGTTTTACGGCGGCGAGGATGTCAAGATCAATATTTTTTCTCTCTCATCCCCATGACAAGCACTGATCAATCTCAACCCCTCCCTAGGGATGACTATTTTCACTACCAAAATTGTTGGTATCCTGTGTTATTCGTGCAGGATTGGCAAAAAAATCCCTACTCTTTCTCTCTTTATGGGCAACCATTGCTAATATTTCGCGATCAGCAGGGAAAATGGGGCTGTTTGCTTGATCGCTGTCCCCATCGCTTGGCTAAACTCTCCACAGGACAGATGATCGCTGGGCGTTTAGAATGTTTGTACCATGGTTGGCAGTTCGAGACGGATGGAAAATGTTCCCATATTCCCCAACTGCCAGCCAATACCCCGATTCCCCGCAATGCCAAGGTTAAATCCTATGGGGTGGTGGAACGTCAGGGAGTCCTCTGGGTTTGGTTAGGAGAAGAGGAAACAGCGAAAGAAAGCGATATTCCTATCATCAAAGACCTAGAAGACCCCAATTGTGTCCATACCGATTATGTCATCGATTTTCCCTACGAACAGGGCTATTTACTCGAAAATCTCCTCGATCCCGCCCATGTTAATATTAGCCATGATCGCAGCGAATTCGGGGCAAAACGGGAAAATGCTCAACCGTTAGCCTTCCAAATCCTCGAAATCTCGGCGCGGGGAATTCGCAGTCAGTGGCGCAATAGCCGCAATCCGCAAGAAAGCTGGAAATATCTGGATTTTATAGCCCCTAATCTCGTTCATTATCGTTTTTCTCTGCCTAATCCCCATTGGTGTGCTGGATTGGCTTTATACGGGATTTCTCTGGGTCAAGGTCGTTCTCGCTTACTGATGCGACGTTACCAAAATTTTGCCGTTAACTCCCGTCAATACCGTTGGCGCTGGTTGGAACATCTGCGTCAAAGTCGCATCCTCGAAGATGATCTACCTTTAATTCAAAGTCAGCAGCAAATGGTGGAAAAGTCAAGAGATAGTTTACAAAAATTATACTTACCCTTAAAAAGTTCCGATGCCTTGGTGATTGAGTTACGTCAATGGTTCGATCGCTATGGGGACTCTTTCCCCTACTATCAAGGCTACACCAGCCAGCGGACAACGGCGATCGATTTATCCGATCCTTTACCCCTCGATCGCTATTCTCGTCACACTGTCCACTGTCGCACCTGTAGCACTGCCCATGAAAAAATGGTAAAAACTAAACAAATCGCAATTTTAATGGGGATATTATTAGCTTTACTGGCAATTTTATCCCCAAATCACTCTATCTATCAAATTACTGCCCTTATTTTCGCAATTTTGGCTTTAGCAATAGCGATCGCTGCCAATTACACCCGCAGAAAATTTGAACGCACCTATGAGAAAAAAGCCCATACCAAACTACAGTAATAAGTAGGGTCTGCTGAAAAAGTTTTTCCTGGGGGCAGGGTGTGGGGTGTGGGGTGTGGGGTGTGGGGTTTTACCGGTTTTGAGGGGGCCAATTACCTAATTTTCAGGGAAAAAGTCCAGGAATTTTCCCCCTGATCACTCCCATGCCCGGTACTTTTTGATTGACAAAAAGTCTAAAAGTCTTACCCAACAAGGTTTTTAGATTTATTCAGCAAACCCTAAGTAGGGTCTGCTGAAAAAGTTTATTGGTGGGGTTAGGAGTCAGGAGAGTTAGGGATAAGATTTCTACTACAAAAATCTGCCTAAATCGAATTCGGTTGTGGCAGTAATTTCTCGAAAACGTTCTTGACTGATAATTAACAATAATCTTTCAGTATAATCCACCGCACCGCGCAATTCTCGTTCTAATCTTGCTAAACCAGCGTTGGCATATTCCTCGAAAATTGTCACTCGCAAAGCTTCTGAATCTACCCCGTGGGGAGAAAGAATTTTCGTGTCTTGGAATTCATTGACTGCCAATAATTTGATTAGGGTATCGTAGCCACGAGAAATAAAAATTTCCAGGTTAATAGGTGAGGGTTCCTTCGTCACATTTTCTATGGCCACCCTCTCCTGATATTTTACCCCTAAAGCCGCCGCAAAAGCGATGACATCAGCATAGGTTTGAAAGGGTCCAATTCCCTGATTAAAATTAACTAAGGACTGGACAAATTCCCCTTTATCTCTGGCAATACGCACTCGATGAATGGACATATTTATCAAGTAAAAAGTAAAAAAGGTGACAAAATTCGGGAGATAGAACTCCCCTACCCGCTATAACTGCTTTAAGGATAAGTTTTAATTAGTCCTTTAGCTTGGTAAACATGAAATTGTTCGATGGTGACACCACCGCGCTTGATGGGAATGACAGCTACTTTAGTTATATCTTGGAAATAGGGACGGTAGCGATCGATTATTTCCGGTCTTTCTAGAGAACTATTCGTAGTAATTAATAAACCATTTTTACCAATCCATTCTTGAGGATTAAACCAAATTTGATAACCCCTTTTATCGTTGTTAAAACAGGTGACGGGAATAGGAACTAGGGGATAGAGAGCCATATCTAGCCATGCTGTCACATAAAAACTATGGGTAAAAACGAAGCTAGAATCTTTTAAGAGTTCTAATAATTCGGGCGAATTAGCAAAGCCTTGGCGCAGTTGATTGATATCGACAATTTCCCGAGAAGGGTCTTGTTCTGGGGCAATAATTCCCCCAAAAATTGCGTATTGACTAGGTTTTTGGAAAGTGCCAAAAGTAACGTGAAGCATTGCTATAGATAAAACAGTAACGATAAAAATTCCTGACCCCCATAACCATCTTTTTACCCAGATTCGAGAAGATTGCTGCCAAGTATTGGCCTTTTCTCCTAATAAAATTGTACAGGACCAGAACCCAGGTAAAATCCAACTAGGGGCGAGATAATGGGAAGCACCCACATAAAGCATTCCCAGGATTAAGGGCAGAGAAACCGAGAGAATTAACCATTTTTTTACTGATTCTTCTTCTCGATGAAAAAATCTTTTTTTCGAGATAAAGTTAGGAATTTGTTCGGCAAAGCTTTTAAATGTCACCCACCACATCGGCAGACCGAAAGGAGGAAACATCGTGGCGATACTAATGCCAACAACCGAGAGAATACCGAGAATATTAAAGGTTTTCGGTTCTCCAGAAAAACGGTCTTCTAAATGAAAGCGAAAGGAAATCCAATCATGGTTAATATTCCAGTAGATAATCGGCAATAAAGTTATCAAAAAGAGAATAAATCCTAATCCTAACCAGGGCGATCTAAATACAGGCCAATAGCGGGGAGTGGTCAGGCAAAATAAAACTAAACCAAAGCCCAAAATAAAGCCGTGATATTTACTTAAAACCGCCAATCCTACGGCAAGTCCAATATAAGCGAGACGATAACTAGGATGATAGTTTTTTTCCCGAATTGGCCAGAATTCTTGGGCAGCTAAATAGACTGTTAATGACCAAAAAAAGATTAAAGGACTATCTGGCTGCGAAAGAATCCCGAAGACGATCCCATAGATGGGGATGAGAGTGGCGATCGCTAAAGTCATTCTGGCGACCGGCAGACTGAACAATTTTAAAGCCGTCAGATACAGCAAGCAGAGGCTGCCAGTATAGAGGAGGAGAGTCCCGAAGCGAATGGTAAATTGATTGACTAATCCGGTGATCCAAGTCCCAAAACCCGTGGAAATCGCTACTATTGGCGGATGATCGAAATAACTCCAATCTAGATTATGGCTGTAAACGTAATAATATGCCTCATCGTAACCGGGATAAAGCCCCAAGGCGATGATTATTCTAAACAGGAGTCCACCGATGAGCAGATAAACGGCCAGGCGATCGCTAAGTATTTTGGTCAAAATTCTTACCTCATTTCATCGCTAAAACTGATGTTAGAGACGGGAGATTTTTGGGGTTGCCAGATTCGAGATTTGTGCATCTATGGCAAGGTTAGATTTAAGTGTGATCTTTAGTTACTATATCACCAACTCTGTCATCTCTTAGCCCTTGGCTATCAGCAAACTCTCCCCAGGCGTTGCTGATTTGCGATCTGAAAGTAAGATTAAGGGAACGGGTAACGGTAAAATGATGTTAAGTAAGTGTTTGTAATTAGGGTTTGCTGAATAAATCTAAAAACTCTGTTGGATAATACCATTTTTCATAAGTAATGGCAGAGATGGTTAATCGCCCTCACCCCCCCCTGCCCCCCCGACATCGGGTTGGTGGCGCAAATAAGACTATGATAAACTAGAATACAATAGCTATTCTAAATCAATAAGAATATGCACATCATCAGCCGTACAAAACTGCGGCAATTTTCTGGAAAACACGCCGAGGCTGTTAATGCCATTAATACTTGGTATAAAATTGCTAGTAAAGCAGAGTGGAAAAACCTGGCTGAAGTTCAAGCTGTGTATTCTCAAGCAGAAGCCGTTGGTAATTTCACGGTCTTTAATATCAAAGGTAATCGCTATCGTTTAATTGTAGATATCGTTTACAAAGACCAAGTAATTTATATCAAGTACATTTTGACTCACGGGGAGTATGACAAAGATGAGTGGAAAAATGACCCTTACTTTAAACCGTGATACCTACGGAAGGTTACTAGCCGAGTATCTACCAAAAGTGATAGAAAACGAGGCAGAAAACGAACAGGCTATTATCCTAGCTGAGGCCTTATCTCATCGAGAAAATCGCAGTCTAGAAGAAACCACTTTGTTAAATTTACTCTTGACTTTAATCGAAAAGTACGAACAAGATCATTATCCCCTTGAAGAATCAGAACCCCATTCAATACTCTGGGAACTCATGGAAGCTAACAACTTACAAGAAAAAGATTTATCAGATATACTAGGTTCAAAAACCATAGTTTCTGATATTCTTATTGGTCAACAAATAATAACAGAAAAACAAGCTATAAAGTTAGGACAGTTTTTTCACGTTGACTCAAGTTTGTTTTTAAGTAGGTAGGCGTTAAAAATTATCAGATGCCCCCCTTATCAAGGGAGATCCCCCCGCCTATCGGCACCCCCCTTATCAAGGGAGATCCCCCCGCCTATCGGCACCCCCCTTATCAAGGGGGGCAGGGGGGATCGGCACCACCCTTATTAAGGGGGGACTAAGGGTAGGGTTGATTCATGAATCAACCCTACTATGAATCAACCCTAGTACTAAGGGACTTGCGCTTTGATAATTACCTTTTGGGCGAACGCAGTTCGCCCCTACATTGTGGACAAAATCCGTTACTGTAGGGGCGCAAAGCTTGCGCCCTCCGATCGATTGGGATATTATTCCCACGCAAGTCCCTAAGGGGGGATCGAACCTAAAATCCATTTTTAATTTAATTATAACCAGCTACTTATCCACCCCCAAACCCCAGGTAATTGACCCCTAAACTAATACACTTGTTCTATAGCCTGCCCAAAAAAATCCCAGAAAAGGGAATGAGGGAAAAGAGGGAAAAAAAGGGGAAAAGGGTTACAGGGTCCTCCCAGCATCGCACACCACCCGAAAACCGAAGTCGTCGTCGAAGTCGCGGCGGTAGTTGACGAGGCGGTAAGCGGAACGGCAGTAATAGGGATTGACGAACCAAGAACCGCCCCGCAATACACCAATTCGTTTATCCGTCAAGAGTTCTTTTATACTATTTAATAAGTTTTCATAACGATTATCATTATTTGTCTCGTCCCAAACGCTCCCGTCTGTGGGCGGTGCGCCTTGATAATCACCGTGCCACGGATCTAAACACCACTCCCAAACATTCCCGTGCATATCGTACAGCCCAAAGGCGTTGGGGTGATAGGAGCGGACGGAGATGGTTTTCTTTGGGGATTTTTTCGCCTTTTCTTGTTGATAGACCTTTGAACTATTGTAATTCGCCAGTTCTGCCGTGATCGTCTCGCCAAAGTGGAAGGGGGTGGTTGTTCCCGCTCTACAAGCGTATTCCCACTCGGCCTCGCTCGGTAAACGGTAATTTTTTCCCGTGTGACGGGACAGACGGGCGCAGAATTCGATCGCATCGTACCAACTCAGGCGATCGACGGGGTTATTATCACTTTCCTTAAACTCCGCAGGTTCTGGATCGAGGTCTTTTCCTTCCCTCGGTAGGTGGGCCACGAACCGCCATTGCGCCCGGGTAATCGGAGTCTGGCTCAGGTAGAAGGCACTGACGCTCACGGGGTGTTGGGGTTTTTCAGACTTGTAATCGTCCTTTTCTACCAGTGAACCCATCAGGAAAGTTCCCCCCGGGATAGCAACCATAGTCAGGGGTTCGATTTCCTCCCCTAGGGGTTCCTCGTAGTAGTAGGCCTCCAGGGGTTCTCTTTTGGTAATTTCTCCCTGTTTATCGACGTATAGGGTCTCGAAGGTGAATTTTAGGAGTTTTTCGGGGGTCAAGATTTCCTGTTTTCGCTGCCTCACTCTCTCCTCGATGTTTTGGGCGATATCGGCGTACTCTCCCCCCCAAGTGCGGAGAACAGCCGCGTCCACCTCGGCAAAGTAGAGAGAGCGATCGCTGACTGCATCCGCTAGAGAACCCTGTGGATTGGGGATTAGAGCCTGAAAATCGCGAAATTCGCCGTAATGGTCGCGAATATAATCGCCGATGCCGCGCCAAATATCGATCGTGCGTCTAGCGGCACTATCTGCCAACAGTAGCTGACGAATGCCGGGGTAAAAATCGTACCAAGCATCCGGAACCGTCGCTCCCTCCGGACTAAAGGTAGATTTTTCGACCAGTCCGCTAAAAAAGACCTCCGCTAGATGCCAATGTTTACTATCGGGTAAAAATCGCCGCTGTGCCAATCGCATCACCGGAGGAATCAGGGGAACGGCCGCCAGCACTTTAGCCAGTTCTCGGGCCAAGGGACTGGCATCGATTAAAAAGCCTCTCAATAACTCTTCCGGGGATTCCGCTTCCGGAGCGGCTGCCTCTTCTTCTCCGGTTTCACCCATATTCACCCCCGCAGTGGTTGCTCCCATTAAAACCCCCTGAATGGAATTACCACCGCTCCCAGCGATAAATTTCGCCCAGGTTGCAAAGTGAGCAGGGGATAAATTGAAAATAGGGAACCGATAGAGAATCTGCTTCGTGCGGAGTCTTTCCCCCACTTGCAGTATTGCATTGGCAGAAGCGGGACCCGGTGCGATCAAAGGCCGGAGGATCGCCCCCTCTAAAGCGGTTCGTTGCCATAGCTCCTGCGGGAAAATGTGAGCGATGGTGACGGGGTGTTCTTTGCCCAGATCCGCTAGGGTGGCGAAGGCGGACCTCGATCGCCAAGCTTTCCCCAAAGTATCGGTTAGGACAATAAAAAGTCGGTTTCCAGAGGGTGCAACCAGACTGCGAGGGTTCCGTTCGATTTGCCCCGCACCGGAAAGCAAACGAGCTTCATTTTCACCCGTCTCGAACCACCAAACCCGCACGTCCCTAAAAAAGCCTTGCCAACGGAAGAGAGTGGTCATTCCCCCCGCTAGATCTCCCCAAAATTCCATCGGGGGAGAGCGATCGATCAACAGGTGAACCTCTAACCAACGTTCTAGGGGGGGTCGGAAAGCGAGCATCGGTAATCCCCCCGCTTCGGCCGTCCGTTCCACTGTAACCTCGATATCCAACTCGTCGGCCCGTAATCCAGGCACGCGACGCGCTAGGGGAAGAATTGCCTTACTGATGGCGGTGGGTTCGGGTATCGGAAAGGGATCGGGGACGCGAACGGGAGAAGAACGATCGCTCTCGACCGAATCGCGCTTCCGGGAGGTCTGCGTCGGGCGATCGATGTTTTCGGGATAGGCAACGGGGAGCGTTGACTCGATCGCTCCGGGGGGAGGGGTTTTTTCACCGCTGCCGGATGACCGGTTATCCTCCTGATCATTAGATGAGGTTGCTTCCGACTGTTCAGGCTGCTCGATCGACCAAGGCGCGATAATTCGATCGAGGTAAGCAGCGCACCAGATCAGTTCTGCCATTTCCCTCTCGTCTTCCCACCAGATGGCTTTCTTCCCTTCCATCTCTCCCCCTACCCTTGCAAGGATTTAAAGATGGTGTCTAGCAGCTTGCTATCGGGGTCGGTGAGGTCGTTTCCCTGTAGTAACAGATAGACCGCGTTGAGCAGTTGATCGGTGGCTAGTTTGTCTTTGCGTTTAATTCGATCGAGAAATTTCTGGATCAGTTCTCTGGCCGGTTCTTCCAATTGATTCAGGCTCTCTGGGGGGAAACGTTGCTCTAGTATCCGATAGAAATCATCCTCGTTATTGGGTTGTTCTAGTCTTAAACGCAAACATCGACGCAGGAAAGCGGGGGGAAACTCCCGGGCCTCGTTACTGGTCATGAATACTAGGGGGAACTCCTGACAAGACACACAACCTCGATCGATCGGGATTTTTTCCTCGCTGTCGTCCTGTTGACCGCGATAGGGAAGAACGGATTGGTCGCCGGTTTTTAATCGTGTCAATTCTGGGATCTCAAAAAATCCCTCCTCGAAAATATGGAGGAGATCGTTAGGCATATCGATATCGCTTTTATCGATCTCATCAATTAGCAGCACCGCCGGTCGTCCTGGAAGGGATCGATAAAAAGCCATCCCCATGGGACCTAATCTTAGATAGCTGCCGATATCTGGTTCCTCGTACTTTCCCCCCTCTCCCACTTTCTGTCTTTGTAGGGAAGCTTCCTGTAACCGTCCGATCGCATCGTAGGCATAAAGACCCTCTTTAAGGGTGGTGCGGGAAACGATCGACCAACGGTAGGGGCCGGGTAGTCCCAATTCCCGGGCAACTGCGTAGGCCAGGGAAGTCTTGCCGGCGCCGGGGTTGCCCTCAATCAGTAGGGGACGACGCAAACAGAGGGCAGCATTCACCAATTCCACCGCTTTCTTATCCGCGACGAATCCTAAAGCCCTAGGGTCGATTTTTCCCTGTTCGGGCGGTATTTTCTGCGATTTTGCCGCTTTTGTCCATGCTTCCGGGGACAGGCTAAAACTGCGCCAAGGGGGTGGCGGTGGGATGCGATCGAGGTGTTTTCTTTGTTCTTTGGGTGTGGGTAAACTATCGGCACTCAGGGTCAACCCCCGATAGATGCGAAGGTCTTCTGCTTCGGTAACTGGTTTATTGGCCATTGGATTCCACCACTCTCGTGTTTAGAGGTCTCGGTCTCGGGGAGGGTTTGGGGTATAGATCGTCCCAGAAAAGGGCGATTTTTCGCTTGTTTCTGCGTAATTCTTTGATATTATCGGGCCAGTTTCTCCATTCCGAGGGGTTTAGATCGTTATCTGTCATCGGTTGATTGGCGTTTCGACTCCAGACGGCGATCGGCAGGGATTCCACGATATCTTCCAGATCGGCGATCGATGGTTCGGTTCCGATGTAGTAATGTTCCCAGTCAAGATCGCTATTATTTTCCCATAAAGCTCTCTTGATCTCCTCGATCTTGTCGCGTATTTCTCGGAAATCTTCATCGAAATAGCGATCGAAGGAGTTAATAAAAACAGGATACTCGTATCCGATAGATGGCCCCTCACCGCATCTAAACTTAATATCTTCTAGGGAGTGTTTCAGCAAAGCAAATGGAAGGAAAAACTCAATCTCTAGTCTCGCTTGATCGGGTAAATAGTAAAACATTTCAGGAATTACCTGATAGAAACTATCTTGCATTTCTTCTATCATAAAACCTTGTTCTTTTTTATAGATATTCCATAACTTAATTTTATCGTTTATTCCCACAAAAAACATCGTATTTACATGAAAATATTCTGTTTGTAAGCCAGTATTATTATGTTTATCAATTGCGGGTGAGATTACAATTTGTATTCTTCCTTCTAGTTCGATATTTTTATTAAATTTATCCCACAATTCTCTCGCATATTTTTTGATTGTGTCTAACTGCACACCATCCCTATATCGAACAGCTTTACCTTTCCAAGTATCAATATCTTCAGCAATATCTCGGTTTTGATCCTTAAATAACTTCAACCTGCACCATTCAGAAAATAAAATCAAAGGACATATTTCTTGATTAACTGGCTTACTAGACAAATCTTTTAGTTTTTCTCTAAGCTCTTCTATGTTTGAAATAGATGATGATTTGGGATCCTCATAGACTAACAGAAAAGAGTTGATTAAAAATAAACTATTATCGGAATTAATATTTAAAATATTGAAAAGTTTTTCGATTAAATTAAATCGTTGATTTTCCCATTCTCGCGCAGTTTTCGGAGAGAATGGCAAAAACTGAGCATAGGTTTCGATCCCAGCAAGGTTATATTTAACCTTCTGACCATCGACTATATCCCGATTCATTTTATTAACTAATCGATTCAGTTCAACATATCCTCCCAAAACCAGATCGCTCGGTTCTATATTATCCAGAGCTTGTTGTAGAGCTTTCGATAATACTCCTTCCTTTGCCGTGTCCTTGGCCCGACAAGCTGCGATTGCGTAAACTTCGATATTATTTCCCCGGACGGGTTGGTAGGACTGGATCGCATCGCTAACGAATTTTATAATATCTCCCACACCACTTTGGGAGTAACAAGTATCAATAATATAGAGAACTTGAGAGATTGTTACTTGGTTATTTTTAATAGGACGAACTAAGTCTTGAGTCGGTAAAGCCGTTGAAGGTATATCGTCACTATTTGTGTCTTCCAGTATGAGATAATGTCCATCACCTTGACAATATTCGCCATGACCGGAATAGTAAAAAATAAGAATATTTTTCGTTCCATGTCGCTCTCTATCCCGAAGCCAATTAGGGAATAATTTTTTAAGATCGTTAGTTGTGGGATTCAAGTGTAAACTTGGCAGAACTCTTTCATATCCAAAACCACTGGTAAACAGACTGTTCACCAGTTCTAAATCCGTCTCGACGCTGGGTAATTGGTTGAATGCGTTGTAATCCTTTGTCCCACAAGCAATTAGATAATACTTGATTTCTTCATCCATATCATTGCCCATCAATCGATTAAGTAGCTGGTTATAATTAAATTAAAAATGGATTTTAGGTTCGATCCCCCCTTAGTCCTAGAGTTGATTTATAGTAGGGTTGATTCATGAATCAACCCTACCCTTAGTCCCCCCTTGATCAGGGTGGTGTCTGATAATTTTTAACACCTACCTACTTAACCCCGATCGAATTGCTTCCCCAGTTGCAACCGCCGTAAGATAGCTTTTGGCATCGTGAGCCTCGCAACCATTATAAACTAGCTTATCCTCGACAGTTCCCTCAAATAAAGGGTTGAGTTGCTTTGTCAACGCCACCACATCGCCATCGTCCGCGATATTCACCCATCTTTCCACATTTCCGGGCCAGCACCCCAGGTTATTGCGGGGGGATGGTTGCAGTCGATCGAAAATTAATTGTCTTATCCCCAAAGGAGAACCGAGAGTAACAAAGACTTTAATCGGCCATTCTGGATGCTGACATAAAGTTTCGTAACAGACGATCGAACCGAGAGAATGAGCTACAAGTACCCGCGGATCTTCTTCATCGATACATTTTATTACTCGCTCTTGAATCTGCTGTTTTAGCTCTCGATTGTGTAAATAGCTCCCCACTTGCTTAAGATAAGAAATAACCAATTTCTCGGCAATGCTACCGAAAAACCGAGATTCACTTAACCCCGACAAAGCTCTCTGGATAATTTTCGGGGTAGATTTTTCTCTCGAAAGGCTATCCGCATTGGGATGATTATTTTCCACTCGTTCCGTTTCTTGCCACCACAACTGGAGTAATTCTTTTTCCCAATCGGAATCGATATCATTAACATCGTAGTTCGGAATGCCGATCGCTTTCGATTTTCCCCGGAAAAGATCTCCGTAAAACGCACAACGAAAATCAGTATCGGACTCTAACTCGGTTCCCGCGAGTTTCAATCCATCCTTGAGACTTGGCAACCACTCAGCAGAAATCGTGTGGCTACCCCTAAATTCTTGCGCGATACCATGAACACCGACAATTTTAGCCATGATCCTCCAGTTACAGGGCTTTCCTATCCTTGTTGATTTTCAATTTTAAATGGTTTTTCGCACTTGAGAACAAGAATAAAATAAGCTCTTGACTATCTAAATTAATCGACTCTTTTAAGGTTGTGGTGATGAGCAAATCTGATCGAAGAAAAGACCTACACTATACACCCCCACCAATCGCCCATGGTGTGACATGGTGAACATTTTTTAGCCAATATTCAAGGGGAGAAATTGAAGTTGAGAAAAGGGGGATATCTCCAAGAAAATTTATCCCTGAAATTCCGTCAAAACCCCATAGATAGCCCAGATAGCCATGGCGCGTAAATAATGACAGGCGCGGAAAGTTCCCACCGATGTTATTGCTTCCGGGGTGCGAAATTGTAGGCCATTTTCATAAATTTGTTGTACCACCGCCTCCGTAATTTGCCATCCTTGCTTTTCCATTCCCATTTGCAGTAAAAAAGCCACCAACCCAAAATTAATTCCTACCCAAACTTCCAAGGGATGAGTTGCCTCGGGATTTTCGGGAGTACCATCGGGTTTTAACCCATTTGCTGCCCCAAATTTTCCCCCATGAAACTTGAGAAAACAAGCCTGATAAATCTTACTTAAAGCTGATTGCGTGTATTGATTTTCTACCACATCCGGTAAAGCCAATAAACGGGCATAAAATTGACCGCATAATTGGTCGGTCATCACCACATCGGAACCACTGCCACTATCTAAATTATAATATTCTCCATTCCAGAGAGTCTGATGATAAATAGCGCGAGATTGCTGTAACCAACTGGTAAAAATTGCCGTATCTTCTCCAATGATTTCGCCAATTTTAATCGTTGCTTCTAGGGCCGCTATCCACAAACCACCACAATAGGCACTAATTCCCTGTAAACGCCAATCATCAAAGGTTTGGTCCGGTGCGCCAGAATTTTCGGGAATCCCATCCTTATCAAGGTCAAAAGTTTTTAAATATTGCAAAGTCAGGACAATTGACGGCCAACATTCCCGCAGAAAATCCTCATCTTTAGCCCCCGTTAATAAATAATCTCGATAAACTAATAAAACAAAATCACTGCCTAAATCTTTCCAGAGATTACAATCTTGATAACTGGTGTAATTACTCTTTTGCCAAGGGTGTTCATTGGGCGCACCTAAATCGTGGGGAGTGGCATTTTTGGCCTTACGAATGGCACTAGCTTGGTTATATCCAATAATCCGAGGAGTATCGTCACTGCTGGGAATTGCCCTCGAAAAAGCTTCCATGACGGCCTTTTCTAAGCGCGGCCATAACATCAATAACCCAAAGGAACCATAGAGACGCACATCAAGACTTTCATACCAACGATAATCTATACATTCTAAGACCCCAAATTGACCGATAGGATCCTGTTCCGTGGCTGCCGTCCAGAGAGTACCGCCGTCCGTTAACAGATATAATTCGTTAAATAAAGCCATTTTAAACCAATCGGCTAGATCGGTGCGTTCTAGGATCGGTTTTTGCCAGTTAATAATATTTTCTCGCCATGTATCGCCGTGTTTTAAAGCCGTGCGTACCATCGCCCAAGCATTTTGACCATTGCGACCGAAAAAGTCCGTATAACGACGATAATAGTTAATTCCTTGGGCAAATTCGGTGACTGGTAAATCCCAAGCTAAAATAAAAGGAATTTTGCGAGTTTTCCCCGGACGAATGGTAAAACGAATCGCCATGGCCGTGGCCGTTTCTTCCCCTTTTTGGGCGGGGGTTTCGTCCTCAATATCCGGTAAAGAGCCATTCATGGCGAAATAGTCCCAAACTTCGCCCCCATCGCCCGCAGGGTTCCATTTACCCAGATAGAATACCTCTAGACTCGGATTAGTAATACTGGCAATCGCCATCTGTCCATCCCCTTCCCCGGGGTTTTCGTAATCTCGACGCATCAGACAGCCAACGCGGAAATTATCGACAATCCATTGATTATAATTACCCTCACTTTCTCCCCATTTTGATTGATATTCATAGACGGGACTACCATCATCTCTCACCTTAACCACTGGGGATTTAATCGCGTTAGTAAACCAACCGATTGTATTTTGCCAAGTCAGCATAATACTAATAGTAATCGGTTTATCGGTGGGATTATGAGCCGTCCATTCAAATAGGGCTATAGGATAACTACTTTCTTGATAATTATGCGCCCAAACCGGTGAGAATTGTTCGCAAATTAATTGAGTCTGAAAAACATCTTTGTACTCGTACCAACTGCGGGGATAAAGGGCAGAATATGTTCCCTTTTCGGCTGGATACCACGACCAGCGCGATAAAGTTCCATCCGTCGGGCTTTCCGTCGCCATAGCGTAGGCTTGGGCGCTTCCGTCTTCTGTTTGTTCAAAAATGCTAAATTGACAGGCAGGAAGGCTATTAAAACTGTGTTCACCGCCGTCCAGATGCCAGAGGTTAAAGTCACCTTTGGGGGAACGTCCGATGCAACCGGCCCCAAATCCCCCCAGAGGCATCCCATGCCAAGGACCATCATCTAAATTGCTGGCGTAACGGACGCTGTAGGGTTTTTCCCAACCTTTGCCCAGAGGACGTTTCCAAGCAGCGGCGGGAATTTCTGGAAGAGAGACGAGATTAAGCATAGATGTTTTTAAGTGGGGTGTGGGAAGTGGGGAAGTGGGAAGTGGGGAAGTGGGGAAGTGGGGTGTGGGGAAGTGGGGAAGTGGGGAAGTGGGGAAGTGGGGTGTGGGGTGTGGGGTGTAGGGTGTGGGGAGAATAAATAAATAAAAATAAACTCCTGACTCGGAGAATTCTGACCCCACCAAGAAACTTTTTCACTAAACCCTAATTATTCGCTAAAGAGATAATTACTGCGATCGCTGACAGTCCAATCTTGATTTTCTCCACCGATAATTAAACGTTTAATATCGACAAAATCCTTACTTAATTGGGTCAAGGCATTGATTAAAATATCTAAAGCAATAAGATCGCTAGTACCGAGATCAAACCAACAACGTCCCCAAGTACCTAAGTATTCAAAATCGGTCATATTGTGCATCGGTGACATAAAGGCATTTTCGGCTATATCTGGATCGTATTCCATATAACTAATATCGACTCCTACCTCCTGTACCTGTAGGTTTTCGGCATTGAAAGCCCCTAATTTACCCAAATAAAACCAAGAGGCAAAAACTTCTTCTACATATTGCTGTTCCATATTCGAGGGAACCGTCGAAAATTCCAGCCAAAACCAGACATCAAAAGGATTAAATTCGCGAAATTGTACTTCCATATTTTTTAGAGGAGACAGGAGTAGTCACTGATAACTGATAACTGATAACTGATTACTGATCACTGATAACTTCCCCACTGATAACTGATAACTGATAACTGATTACTGATTACTATGCTGTAATTTCCAGAGAAAACTAGCGAGGAGATTGGTGATAATATGAGCGAGGATCGGGATTAATAAATTACCGGTGATGATGACGGTATAACCGAGGGCAAAACCGACAACAGTTGCCCAGATAACATAGGGCCATTGTTGGGAACCGCTAAAATGGAGGATACCAAAAATTAGACTAGAAACGGTTAAACCAAAGATATTTAAGCCCAAAGCCGGCAAAATCACCCCGCGAAATAATAATTCTTCACTTAACCCCGGCAGTAATCCAATCCAAATTAAATCGGGCCAAGCTAAAGGTTTAATGACTAATTCTAAGTAAGAGTTAGCACTATGGCGATAACTAGACCAAAAACGATATAGAAGCCCACTAATTCCACTAATTGCCCCCGCTAAGGCTAATCCGAACAGGAAATCCGGGAGAGTCCAGCGAATTGCGGGAATAGCGATCGCACCGAAATATTGCCAAACTTTGGCGACTACCAGCAAGATAATCGCCGTTACCGCCATAATGGTGAGGACTTGTGTGCGTGTCAGGGGATCAAATTCGGAATTAGGGGAATTAGTCACGGATTCTCGGATAAACAGCGTAAAGAGTTTAAATTAGGGCGAAGAGATGCTAGGCTAACCCCTGCCCGTTGACAAACGATCGCACCGATCGCCTCCATATACGAGTGTACCCTAATTGCTTTCACCCCTAGGGGTTCCGGGGCCACCTTCATTCTTGTACTATTTTCCTGCACAGCAATCAGTACAGTTTTTTCTTGACAAAAACTCAATACTGTGCTAGAGCCGCAGGCACTGGCGGGAACGATCAGCGCGTCCACCTCCCGGCCCCAAATAGCATCGGGACTGGGCTGCTTGACCAATTGGGGGGCGCGACTTAAACCCACCAAAACGCAGGGTAAAAAAGTATAACCGATTTCTTCGGCCGCGGCCTTGGGGGAAAGTTGCGGATCGAGGGGCAGCGGACTTAAAGCGGGAGCGTGGGCCGCCGGTATTTGGAATTGTCGGACCACCAGATGGGAAATTACCGCTTCGGCCCCGGCAAGGGGATCCACCCCCTGACCATGGCGATAATTAGCCAGGGCAATGCTATCGGGATCGTCGGGAAAACGGGCAACAATGGCGATCGCTTCTGCCCGGCCCTGGTTAATCAGTTTTTCTGCTCCCCGCAGCAAGCTGTCGGGATTGCCAATTGTTCCCCAACTGGCCCCGGAGGCTGCCTCTCGCAACTGCACATTTAAGGGGGCATCGGTGACAAGATAATCGGTCAGATCTAAGCCTAGGGTGGCCCGGACAGCATCGGCAGCCTGAAGGTGTCTTTGCAAGAGGTCAAATTCAATGGCGCGATCGAATAGTAACCCGATGCGATTTTGATGGACGGGACTTAATCCCCAATCCCCCCGGGCAAAACGATCTAAAGCGTAACCCTCCACATAATAGGTGTTGGCTAGAGGCCAGTACAGTTGTGCGCCGTTGAGGACATTGGGATGGGTAATTAGGCGATCGCAAACTTGGGCGATCGCTTTTGCCACGGGAATGCCATCCCCAGCATAACCGCCAATCGCTGCCCCGATGCCGGTGGGAATAATTAGTACGGCGGTATAGGGACGGGAATTCACGAGGCAGTGGTGACAATCGCTTCGACTTTGACTTGATTATTCTCGCTATCCACTTCTGTGATTGCCCAACGCAAGGGTTCACCGCGTTTGGCTAATTCTTTTTCGATTTCTTGCTGCAGTTGTTGCGGGGTTTCCTGTAGGTCGATTTCGGCACTAATAAAGTGAGTGGTCATGGGGATTGTCTGGGATAGTTATCCCCTCAGTTTATCAAGATTTTGCCCTCTTGCGCTGGCTTATCGGCTCTCTGGGTCAGGAACCACAATGAGACTGAGACTAAGGACAAAAAGATCGATCGCCGCCATATAAGTTAAACTGATCACACAAAGAATAGGAGAGCCAGATCCGTTCTCGTACTATGATTAATAGTAGGCTTTCCCCTAGAGATTATGATCGCAGTTCCCAACTACATCAGTCCCCAAGAATATCTCGCTATCGAGCGCCAGAGTCAGATCC
The DNA here is from genome assembly GCF_027532095.1 of Microcystis sp. LE19-195.1E. Taxonomy (NCBI): domain Bacteria; kingdom Bacillati; phylum Cyanobacteriota; class Cyanophyceae; order Chroococcales; family Microcystaceae; genus Microcystis; species Microcystis sp. LE19-195.1E. The sequence goes on along the minus strand of NZ_JAPZSZ010000068.1, from coordinate 4,929 downwards.
GTCATGAATACCGACGTGGTTTGGTTTATGCGATGGCCGGCGGTACGGATAATCACGAGCGCATCGCCTTCAATTTTCTCAAAGTCATTGACGAACATTTCGGCGACTCTACAGACTGTAGGTTTCACTCGGGTAATGTCAAGGTTAACTATCAAGATCAGTTTTATTACTATCCCGATGCTTTTGTTACCTGCGATCCGCGCGATCGCCAAGATCGTTATCTGAAACGCTATCCGAAACTAATTGCGGAAGTGCTTTCCCCCAGTACGGCCGCTTTTGACAAGGGCGAAAAATTCCAAGATTATCAACAGATAGAAACTTTAGAAGAATATGTATTAATTTCCCAAGAAATCCAGCGCGTGGAATGCCGTCGCCGTGATTCTCTGGGGACATGGGAAACGACTATTTACGAGACAGGCGATCGGGTGATCCTGCCAAGTATTAACCTAGAGTTAGCCATCGCCGATCTCTACCGGGGAATAGATTAAAGTGTTAACTACTCTCATGGATAGACCGCATTTAGTTTATTTGTACTAACTAGCTCGGCAATTTTCCAGCCATTGTTCTAAATCCTGTAGTGACTGAAAATCTAACAAAGCTTCTCCCAAGTTTTCTAACTGTTCTAGGTCAAGACTGCGGATATTGGGCAATAATTCCGGAGAAATGTCCCCTATCCGCCGATTTAATTGACGTAAAACTAGGTTAGCTTCTCCCTCTTGTCGTCCCTCTTGTCGTCCCTCTTGTAAACCTTCGGACCAGATTTCTTGATAGATAACTGATTCTTTCATGATGTCTTTCCTCAATAATCGTTGGATGATGTCTTTCTTTAATACTAACCCGGCTAGAATTGCGGTAGATGCAGCCAGATTACTTTGTTCTCGACTATCGCTGATTTGCTCGATTTCTTGGGCAATTTGCCGCAGTAAGTTTTCTTGTTTCTCAGCTTGAGCGAGTATGGCAAAGGGAAACAGTCCGGGGGCCTTTAATAGGGGTTCCGAGGGTTGTTCCCAGAGTCTAATCACTTCAAATTGATGAGAGGTTTTCCCTTGTTTATAATCATTTTGTCGGACTGTGGGGGAGTCACTTTTCCTTAGATAAATAACCACTTGATGGATAGGTTTACGGGGATAGCGTCGATAGAGTCTGGTGGCATAATCTAGCATTCTATAGGGAATGTCTTCTTTAGGGTCGGTTTGGAACTCGATATGCAAGATTAATTCTTCCGACTCCAAAAAGATTAAAGTATCGGCTCTAATTGGCTCTAGGGATAATTCCGAGGGTTTAATTTCTGTTAATTCTAAGGGTTTACCCAGTAACCAAGTGGCCAAGTCTCTCGAATATTCAAGGGCGATAAATTTACAGGTAGAATCATACATTTTCAATTCAATTATAGGTTAAGTCTGACCTGTATATAGCGTTTTTCAGTCTGCTGAGGTACAAAAGTGATGGGTTTTAGGCACTCATGCAAGAGGCAGAAGGCAAAAGGGAAGAAAAATAGGTGTACCTCACTAGCTTAGGAAACGCTATTTTAACAAAATTATCACCCTATCCCCAAAAATAACCAAAGGAGGGTTTTTAACCCTCCTAAAGGCCAAGATGTGCTTCAAACTATCCTAAATGGGGATTTTATGCTTGGCGCTTACGAAAAGCAGCACCTAACCCCCAAAGATGATCGCTTCAAAAATCTCGTAGCGTTCTTTGCCAATGCGAATAAAATAAATATCGCCCTCTTTCGAGGCACTAAACGCCCCAGAGTCCGCCTGACTAACATCGTAGCCGATCGCTTTCCCTTTTTCAAAGAAAATGATACGCTTGCGGCCGTCGGGTTTGGTGACAGTGACATCTGCACTACCGTTACCTCGACGAGTGACACCAAAGGGACAAGATCCCGCCGGTTTTCCGTCGCCCATAGAACAGGTAACACTACCCGTAGCATGGTAATTTGTTCCGGGTACTTTGGCATCGCTTTGGTTGTAATAATTGGAAATAAAGATTTTTAAGCGATAATTAGCTACCTCATTATTACGCACTGAATTGCGGATCAAACCCACTTGGATCGTATAATCGCCGTCCGCTGGTAGGATTCCTTCATAAGCGTTACCTGCGTTAGACCCGATAACCATCGCCGCATCCTTGCCGGGGACTTTACCCGGTGCAAAAAGGTTGAAAGAAGCACCCCCATTATCGCTATTGAAGGCAAGGGAGATATTCTGCCCAGCATTAGCGCGAATTAGGTACTGAACGACCTGTTCTCCCTTGATTTTGCCTTGAATGGTTGTTCCAGATGTTCCTGCTTTGAATTGTACCCGTTCTTGACGAACTTCGCTTAAGGCTGGAGAAGGTAGGATAACGGGGGTGGTGATTAAGGCAGCGAGGAAAAAAGCGGAAAAGAGTTTACGCATTTTCTGGGAGATAAAAAAATAAATCGAGAAAAGATGCGGTTTTTCTGCCCCTCCCCGAATCAGTAGGGAGGAAATCGAGATTACCGACAATCTAACGGACTGGTGTGGACAAGAGACTGATAGCCTCCACCTTCTACCCGTACCCTCAGAGAGTATGAGTCAAGTACGGGGATTTTGTCAAGTCTTTTTTAGAAAAAAACTTTAATCGGGGAAGGGTATATCTAAACTCATTTGTTGTCCTTGGGTTTCCCTTTGTTTTTCGGCAGCTTTCAGGACTTCAAAGGTGAGGATAACATCGAGACGTTTTTTCTGTTCAAGGATTTCTTGTCCCGTCACAATCTCAATTTTATCCACACTTTGACTCCTATAACGACCGCGATAAATTCCCGCAGATTTGGCTGTTTGAACCATATCTTTGCTAGGAGGTTTCAAGGTGATAAATATACCCAGGGCTGCCCCTTGTATTGTCATAGTTCCCTGTAGATCTCTGATGTCTCCCGATTTGACATTACCGGATTTTACTTGAAAAATAATTTTCTCCCGATTGTCCTTATCTCCCTGAAAATAGGCAATGGCATCGACTCCTTTATCTGCCCCTTTTTTGTCATTAATCACGGCCCGGTTATTACTATAGGTTAAAACCGCCCATTTCTCAAATTCTTTGCGGGTACGATCATCGGGTTTAGTGGCTAATGCTTTGGCTGATTCTAGATCTTTGGGAATACCATTTAGTTCAATTTTATCTAAAACATTTTTACCAAAGGAGTCCTCTAATCGCTTTAACATTAAGCTAATACTCTGATAGGTTATATCAATTCCAATCCAGTTTCTCTCTAATCTCTCCGCTACAGCGATAGTCGTTCCACACCCACAATAGGCATCTAAAATTACATCTCCTTTATTGCTACTTGCTTTGATTATTCTTTCTAGCAATGCCTCCGGTTTTTGTGTGGGATAACCGAGTTTTTCGGCAGCATGAGGACTTAAAGATTGAATGTCAGTCCATAAATTGGTAATAATAGAGCCTTCTTGCTCATTAAGATATCTTTTTAACTGTGGCCGTTTTTTTGTGTTAAATTGACCATCGGAATGGCGAGGATAATATATTCTATCCTGATCGTGTAACTGTTGCATCGTTTCTTTTTGGTAACGCCAGCCTTTACTAGGATAAGGAAACCCCATCCATTCATACATCATATTTGGCCGTGGATTCGGACTAGCCATATCACTTAATCTATACATTCCTCTCCCGTCATTATCATCATGTCTATAAAATTTATCAACATAATTACTATCGTGTTCTCCGTACTGAGGATGGAAACTAGCTTGAGAAGATTTAACATAATAAAAAATTATATCGACAATATCACAAAATTTCTTTTTTGCGTCACTATGGGCCGATTGTCTTTTCCAGCTAATCTCATTTTTAAAATCACCACCCTGAGAGCAAAAAACAGTATCTAAAACTATTTTTAAATAATGACTAGCAGTAGGATCGCAGTGGAGATAAAAGCTACCAGTAGATTTTAAAACTCGATGGATTTCCACAATCCTCAGAGTCATACTCACCAGATAAGCGAGAAGACTGCCTTTACCTAAAACTTTAGTTAAACCGTCAATTAAATCGATAGTCTGACTGGTAAATTTACCCTGATAGTTGCTTTGAATTTCTTCTAAAGCTTCGTTAGCGTGATTATCCCATGTCCAGGTATCTACAAACGCTTGTGCTTGTGCTTGATCTTCCTTGCCTAAGTTGTTATAAATTTGGTTGTAATTGCGTTTAGAATTAAAGGGTGGATCGATATAACAAAGATCGATCGATTCATCTTTGATATATTTCCGCAGCACTTCTAGGTTATCACCGTAGTATAGTTTATTGACCATAGAGATTAAGGGGATTGACTGCATTCTCAATTGTATTATTATTCCCCCTTAAAGAGGGCGAATACAATCAGTCCAGAGAATAATATGATTGTACTAATTATAATAAGCGCATCATGTGCGCTCAAAATTTAATTTTCCTAAGTCTATCTTGCCTGAAAATGAGGGGGTCGCAGGCAGGCACGGATTCCCATTTTATAAATAAGTATATGTCAAGTGCTGGGATTTTGTCAAGAGGAATTATCCTCTGCAATCAGTCCAGAGAATAATATGATTGTACCAATGGTAGAAGCGCATCGCGTGCGCCCAAAATTTAATCTAGATATTTCCCCACAGTGGGATTTTGTCAAGGGGAATTATCCTCTGCAATCAGTCCAGAGAATAATATGATTGTACTAATTAGAATAAGCGCATCGTGTGCGCCCAAAATTTAATTTTCCTAAGTCTATCTTGCCTGAAAATGAGGGGGTCGCAGGCAGGCACGGATTCCCATTCTATAAATAAGTAGGGTCTGCTGAAAAAGTTTTTCCTAGGGGCAGGGTGTAGGGTGTGGGGTGTGGGGTGTGGGGTTTTACCGATTTTGAGGGGGTCAATTACCTAATTTTCAGGGAAAAAGTCCCTGAATTTCCCCCTGATCACTCCCATA
>NZ_JAPZSZ010000034.1:0-9719 GCF_027532095.1 Microcystis sp. LE19-195.1E | reverse complement strand
TTGAAAATTTTTGCCTCAAACCCTATCTGCGTAAGGACTTCAGGATTTTGTGTCCAGTAGTCCCTTAGTATTATATTGCTTTAACTCAGGCTCTGTAAGACTTTGAGCCATAGCTAGTATATTTATACGGGGGAAGTTCAGATATTCTGATTCGCTGCGAGGAATAAAGAGTATTTGCTTTAAGTTTGTCCAGGCTTGCCGTGTTTTCTCTATATCTATCGTCGGCATTTTTTTACTCCTTCCATTTATTTTTGTCCTCTTCAGCATGAGCCTGTAGGGTGCGTTCCCTCAAACCATTGTGGCTTTAACATTAATTTGTATTTGGGAACGCACCACCCCCAACGCTTACTCCCTATTGGGTTTCATTATCATTCAACCCAACCCACAATTGCAGGGTGATTATTCTTTTAATTGTCAGCATCAGGATTTTCAGGCTTGGGGGACTTTCAGGATGGTTTAGTTGAGGGCTGTGATTGATTTGCTGCTCAAAACCTAGGGCTATAGGTGAGAATTTTATTAATAAATCCCGAAAATATTGCCCTTAATTAGCTTTAACTTTCTGCCCGATCGTATCGGCAGTGGTAGTGGAAACCATGGCCGCCATAACTTGTTCGGGGGAAACCGTAAAAGGTAAACGATGAATGTCCGAATTAGGCTGACAGGCAATTGCGGCCGCGTGGCGCAATTGGGCAAGGGAAACATCTCTTAATCCTAAATCCTCTAGGGATTTCGGTAAACCAATTTGTTCATAAAACTGGATTAGTTGCCCCCGGGCCGATACTGCTAATTGATTACCCAAAACTATTTCCTCTAGACGCAATTGGGCGAGAATTCCGTAGGCGACTTTTTCCCCGTGGAGCGCGTGATGGCAAGCGGGAATATGGGTTAAACCATTATGAATTGCATGGGCGGCCACGGTACGACAATTAGCGCCCCCTAAACCACCAATTACTCCGGCTAATAAAACGGTGGCATCCACTACCTGTTTCCAGTCCTCCCCGCCGATATTTTCCAGAGCCTGCGGGGATTTTTGGAAAAGAATATCCCGCAAAACCCGGGCCTGTTGGACAGCAGCAATGATCAGGGTTTCTGTGGAATGACCGCTACTGACGGAAGCCTCGTACCATTTAGCGATCGCATCGCCAATACCAGCGATTAAGGTTCTTTTCGGGGCAGTTTGGATAATACCGTAATCGAGAATTAATAAATCCGGGCAACGGGCTAGGGACAGATCGTAAAGAAACGCCCCCGCGTCGGAATAGATGTTAGATAGGGCCGTCCAAGCGGCACAAGTGGCCGCGGAGGTGGGAATCGTGGCGATCGGCAAATGGCACTGATGGGCGAGTAATTTGGCCGTATCGAGGGCCTTGCCGCCACCCACACCGATGATAAAATCTGCCTCATGACTCTTGACAGATGCCTTTAAATATGCTAGAGAATTTTCCGAACAATCGGGGGCGTAACTGTGATAGCTAGGAGTGAGATTTTTCAGGGGAGATGACAAAAAAGCTAAATTGCGATCGCCGCCCACCACCAGGGGACGTTTACCCAAATCCGCTAATTTGCCGGTGGATTCTTCTAGGGCATTGTCACCCCGAATCACTTGTGCGGGGGCGATTAACAGGGGCAAAACAGCGACAGCATTGGACATTTTTTGACAACCTCTCAGGATTATTGGCTAAGTTTAGCGAAACTTTCGGGAAAAAGCTGTAGTTCAGGGGTATTATCTCCCGGGCCGGAGAAGGATTTTTTAATCTGTCCTAAGTACAAAGGAGCAGATAAACCGGGCTGAGGGTGAACCAGAGTGCGAGCGCTAATGATAAATTGATTATTACCGCCAGCACCGGCGCGACCAGAGGAAAACAGGTCACTAGCGGCTTGTTTTAGGGTTGCTTCCACCTGCTCGGGAGTAACAGTATTGGGCAGGGAGATAACAGCTTGATTAGCTCCGTTATCATAGACAAGGGAGAATCTCACCGCTCCCGGAATTTCTGTGCGGGTAAACAGTCCCAACCCAAGACCGAAAATTCCGACCGTCAACACAGCCATAAAGCTAGTGACACCGACGAGACGAAAGCGGATTCCCCAACCGACGAGAAAAGCGATAATCGTGAGTACCAAAAAAACCAGCGTGGCAATACCAGACCATTGGATGTATTTGGCAAAGTTCAGGGGAATGTCCATATTTTCTATAATAATGATTCTATGAAAACGGTTAGCATAAACCATTGTACCTATCCTGTTGTCGAAACTTTCCATTCTGTGCAGGGCGAGGGCTTTTGGACGGGAAGCAATGCTTTTTTCCTCCGTTTGGGAGGTTGCGATGTCTATTGCCCTTGGTGCGACCAAAAAGAGTCTTGGAATGCCCACCGTTATCCACAACAATCGGTGCGGGAATTGGTTGAGATGGCAAAAGGGGCTAACCCCGCTATGGTGGTGATTACCGGGGGTGAACCTTTAATGCACAATCTTGATCCTTTGACCAAGGAATTAAAAAATCAGGGTTTACGGGTACATTTAGAAACTTCTGGCGCTCATCCTTTTACTGGGGTTTTCGATTGGGTGACTTTTTCTCCTAAAACTTATAAAATGCCCGATCCTAGTATTTATGCACGGGTGAATGAGTTAAAAATTGTCGTGGCTCATCCAGAGGATTTAGACTGGGCATCTATGCAGGAAAGTAAGTTATCGGAAGGGGTGATCAAATATCTGCAACCCGAATGGAATAAAGTAGAAAGCAAAGAGTTAGTCTTTAATTATGTTCTTCGGCATCCCCAATGGCGTCTCAGTCTCCAAACCCATAAGTTTTTAGGAGTCCGCTAGTCAGTTATCAGTTATCAGTTATCAGTTATCAGTTATCAGCTTTTTTCTCCTGCTCCCATCTCCCCCCGCAACGCGCACGAAGTGGTCTCCCCCCGCAACGCGCACGAAGTGGTCTCCCCCCGCAACGCGCACGAAGTGGTCTCCCCCCGCAACGCGCACGAAGTGGTCTCCCCACTTCCCAATTCATGATTCATAATTCCCAAACCCTAATTGACTAACAAGAGGTAAAATACTATGTCTAACAACAATTCTGAACGAGTAGTGCGTCGTGGTCGAGTTTTTCCGGAGATTCAATCTACAGAGGAAGAAAAGGCCAAACATCGCGCCCGACAATTAGAATTTTATCATCGTTGTTGGCCGATTTTTCAGAGTTTACAGCCCCGGTTAATGAAACATTATTATGGTTGGTACATTGCGATCGAACCCGATAGCGGCGATTATTTTATCGATCCCGACAAAGAAGTGGCTAGTAAAAAAGCAAGGGCAAAATATCCCGACAAAATCCATCATATCTTTGGCATTAATGAAACTGGAGTTAGTGGCAGAATATGATTGAAGGGAGATTTGGAGAAAATGGTCAAATTTATTTTGATATCGATTTAGTCAGCCCTAATGGTCTGGTGTTACCTGTAGAAGCTATGCTAGATACTGGTTTCACGGAGTTTTGTGTTATGAATGACCAAGATGCTCGCAGTCTTGAATGGCCATTTTTAAACCAAGATAAGTTACGCACTGCCCAAGGAGAAGCATTTTTTGATATATATTTAGGCAGAGTAAGAATTGATGGTCAGGAATACGAAATTCCCGTTTTTGCAGGGGAGGCAATTCAGGAGATTTTGTTAGGTTCCCGGTGGCTAAAACAATTTATCTTAGTAGCTAATTATCAACAAACACAGGTGACATTAGGATAATGACAAAAAAGGCGATTATTTTACTTTCCGGGGGATTAGATTCAGCGACGACAGCAGCGATCGCTTTAGCTGCTGGTTATCAATTAATCGCCCTTTCCTTTCGTTATGGACAAAGACACGAGCGGGAATTAGCAGCGGCGAAAAAAATTGCTAATTTCCTCAATATTAAAGAACATCATCTGATCGAAGTCAATCTATCTTTGTGGGGAGGTTCCGCTTTAACCGATCAATCTATTGCTATTCCCCAAGAGGGAATTAACCCAGATATTATCCCGATTACCTATGTGCCGGGGAGAAATACAGTTTTTATTTCGATCGCTCTTTCTTTAGCGGAAGCAAGGGAAGCGGAGGCGATATATTTAGGAATTAATGCGGTGGATTATTCTGGTTATCCCGATTGTCGTCCCGAGTATTTAGAAGCCTTTCAAACTTTAGCTAATTTATCATCGAAAGCGGGTTTAGAAGGGAAAGCACCCCAATTAATTGCCCCTTTGGTGATGGATAGTAAGGTAGATATCGTCCGTCGTGCTGTTAGTTTGGGGGTTCCCATTGCTGATACTTGGTCTTGTTATCAAGGAGAAGTTGAACCCTGCGGTTTATGCGATTCCTGTCGCATCAGAGATCAGGCTTTAATTGAGGCTGGTTATCCCGAATTAGCCACTCCCCTGTTGAAAAACAGCCGGGGAAAATAGGGAGGATAGTGAAAAATGGAGATAATCTAGGCAATTAAATGTTCAATGAGGATTTTACTGCCGATTAATATTAAAACTAAACCGCCGAGAATTTCCACCTTTTGACTAAATAAATTACCGAATTTATGCCCGATAAAAACAGCTATAAAACATAAAGCAAAGGTAATAGAACCGATGACAGTGCAAGCTAAAAGTAAGGGAGTTTTAATCATCGATAGACCCAAACCAACTACTAAAGCATCGATGCTAGTAGCGATCGCTAATCCGATTAAAGTATAGGAATCTAGAGGATTAAATTTTTTTTCTTCGTCATCATTTTGAACAGCTTCGTAGATCATTTTACTGCCGATCGCTCCTAAAATAATAAAAGCGATCCAATGGTCAAAAGAGGCGAGGAAATCGCGACAGGTTAGACCGATACCCCAACCGATCATCGGCATAATCGCTTGAAATCCCCCAAAAAACAAAGCAATTTTCAAAGCCTTATTAACATGAATATGACGAATCATCAGGCCACTGGTCAGAGAAACGGCCACGGCATCGGCGGCTAATCCCACGGCAACAAAGGAAGTGGTTAAAAGTTCGAGTGAAGTAAACATCTATAGTTGTTTATCCTTTAATTTCCCCCTATCTTAACTAATTTTTACCCAGAAAACTTTCATATTTCTCTCATGATCCTCTCATTTATCTATCATTTCTCTAACCTAAGTAGGTAGGCGTTAAAAGTTGTCAGATGCCCCCCGCCTATCGGCACCCCCCTTATCAAGGGGGGCAGGGGGGATCGAACCTAAAATCCATTTTTAATTTAATTATAACCAGCTACTTAATTAGTGAGCCGATCGAATTGAAAAGGTTTAAAACCACATTACTGGTTCTTCACCGATCGCCTGCACCTGATGGATCGCTTCTGGGGTAAAATTGATAATATCCTCAGCTTCTAGGACTTTTTCGCCCGTTACTGTGATTTTATCGGGAAATTCAACCGTAGGAGTCCGAGGAACCAATCCTGCTGTTTTATAAATTCCCCCGAATTTTTTCCCAGACAAAGTTAAGAAAGATACCTTTTTCCCATCATCGATCATCCCGTCTGCTTTTAAGGTGGCGAACGCTACCATATAGGAAAAGTGCCACATAAAAAATTATGATAATTTCGAGAATTACCGGAGAATGAGGTGGGAGAGAACGGTGATAAAATTAGCTAATTGACTCCCCTAACTTAAGCACCCAATAACCGCTCACTGAAAATATGGCTGATTTTTTTAACACCTATGGTTTTTTAATTGTTTCAATGATATTTGGAGCCATATTAGGCATTTCAATTTATCTGCCCTTAATGGCCGGTCAATTATCCTTAGCAACCCCTGGTTTTTACGCTTTAGGCGGTTATGTTGCCGCCATTCTTTCCACGAAAGTTTTTACTAATACTGGTAGCAATTATCCCCTGGCTTTGGTATTTTTAGAAATGTTAATTGCTGGCATTATTGCGGGAATATTAGCCATAGTTTTAGGTATTCCTGTTCTCCGTTTGCGAGGGATTTATTTAGCTATTGCCACAATCGCCTGGGTAGAAATTTTGAGAATTATTGCCCTTAATCTCGAGATAACTGGCGGTGCGGTCGGTATTTTCGCCATTCCCCAACCCTTCACTACTCAATTAGCCTACCTTTGGCTGGCCTTGCCCCTCTTATTCCTAACTATGCTGTTTCTCTACCGGTTAGAAAACATCAAAATTGGTCGGGCATTTAATGCCATTCGTGCCGATGAATTGGCAGCTGCGGCCATGGGAATTAATCCCTCCTATCACAAGGTTTTATCCTTCACTTTCGGGGCAGTTTTAGCGGCAGTTGTGGGAGCGGTAAGCGCCCATTTTCTCAATACTTGGAATTCCCGTCAAGGAACCTTTGATTCTAGTATTATTTTCCTGGCTTTCGTTTTAATTGGTGGTTCAAGAACTTTTGTCGGGCCGGTGGTGGGAGGCATTGTTTTAACTGCTTTGCCCGAAGTTTTACGCGCCCTCGGCGGCGTGAATGGTTTACCAATTTGGTTAGGGAATTTCTTGCGCGATGGTCGTTTGATTATTTTTGGAATTTTAATCGTTTTGGGAACAATTTTTTATCCGCAAGGCTTAATTACACCTGAATTAATCAAAAAACTAATTCCTTTTAAAAGACGTTCCTCTCTTAGTCAATTTGATTCCTAGTCATGGATCAATGTTGTCGATTGAATTACTTTTTAATTAATGATATAATAGGATAGTTTATCCCCCTTTATATTCTCAGTCATCTCCGAGAATGACCCGCCAAATTCACGACCAATTTGCCAAGGAATATTTAGAGGAACTGTTAGCGCCTCTAGGAACCATAAAAAAGAGTAAGAAAGTGAAAAGTGAGGTTCAAGAAATAGATGTCTGGTTTGAACCGGCCAGTTCACCATCAAGGACCGAACTCCCTTTAGGTTTACTCGGAAAAATGGCGGCGACTTCCTGTTTGTTTGAACCTTTCCGTAACCCGCCCTCAGAAATAGAGATTCGCAGTTGTATATCAAAGTTATATACTGTTCATAATGACCTGTTAAGAAAGGCGAAACGGGCAAACAAAACTCTGACGGTCGCAGAATTGCCAGTTTTATGGATTCTCACCCCCACCTTTTCAGCTAGAATGATTCAAGGATTCAGGGCTGACAGCGATGAGAGGAATTGGTTAAAAGGGGTTTACTTTTTAGCTGACTTCCTCAAAGTGGCAATCGTTGCCATCCACCAGTTACCAGTGAGTGAAGACACTTTATGGTTGAGGGTTTTAGGAAAAGGAGAAACACAAAAAAGAGCCGTAGAAGAGTTAGTTCAATTGCCAGAAGATAACTCTTTTAAAGAAAATTTGTTAGAAATTCTAGCCAACTGGCGTAAGAATTTGGAATTGAGAGATAATTTAAGTAGCGAGGAACAGGAGGACATCATGAACCTATCACCAGCCTATCTAAAACAGCGAGAAGATTGGAAAATAGAAGGAAAACAGGAAGGCACTTTAGAGGGACAACTCTCGCTGATAGCTAGTCTTCTGGAAGGGCGGTTTGGAACCCTAGATTCGGAATTGTCTGGTCTAGTTGAACAGATTGCCCAACTTCCCATCTCAGAACGCACCGGGTTACTTCTTTCTTTAGTGAATTTATCCCGCTCTGAACTGTTAGAAAGATTGAGAAAAGATTAAAGTTTTAGTCCGCTCAAGCCATGAATTTTCATGCCAAAATCCTGATGGTAGTTTGTCTGCTGAGTTACTGTCATGGTCAAATCTAGCATTCCCTCAGACGCTCTAGCCCTGGGTTGGATTGAGCTATCATTATTGAGCAGGTATTACCAATCGGCTCAAAAGGCGAAACCCAACCAAGATTGTGAAAATATTCTGGGAAGTTGTTGGGTTTCCTTGCGTCAACCCAACCTAGGAGTTTTACCGCCACTTCCACCCTACTGATAAAAATTTTATTTCCTGTATCTCTATTGTAGCAGATATCGGATGAAAGGATAAACCATCCTCCTTGAAATTATGGAAATTGAGAGAGTTATGTAAAAAATACCCCCTCAACTGACTGAATCAAGGGGGCATTTGTCATATTTTTAGAAGCAATTTAGCCAACTTTTGTGGTTTCTTTTCCGGTGGATTTAGAGGGCTTCAGTTTGCGTTTGAGGGTTGAAGCTGCGCCGAGTGTGCCGAGGGCGAGGAGGCTGAGGATAGATGTGGGTTCGGGTGTTTGTTGTGAGAAACGTTGTTGAAACCTTGATAATTCTGCTATTCCGCCTTCTCTTGCGTCTACTCTCACTGTTTTTCTAATAAACAGCATAGTTCGTGGCTCAAATTCTACTCGAGCTTCTAGGTTAGGTGGAAGGATGTCAGTAGCAGAGCGAACACGTTTAAGAGCAAAAGCATTTCCACTCGGAGAATCAAATAATCCTTCAAGAATTTCTACCGTACCTGGGAGCTGTGTATTAAATCCATTAACAGGGAGGATTAGTTCATTATCTACTATGGGTTCACCAAGTGTAGTAACTTTAAAGTCAAAAACGAAATCTATATCCCCGCCATTTGGAGCTGTTAATTCATTATTCAGGCTTATAAATTCAAGTCCTGGTGCATTTGTATCTTGAAAAATCCCAATCACTTGTACATTTCTAAAGTTTACTACTTTAGTGCCATCTTGTCTAAAAATACTAAAATTGTTAAAGAGTTTATCACCAACTTGGATACTCGCACCTCCAAAAAGTTCAGAAAGATTACAGAATTGGTTCGTAGCCGCACATCCATTTGTAATCACGGTTGCTTGAGCTTGTGAAGCGAGGATACCTAGTCCAGCTAGAATGGCAAATACCGTGAGTGTATTGTTTTTCATCATGGTTTTCACGAAGTTTATCGTTTTGTTATAAAGTGCGATCGCCCCCCTCGCAGCCAGGTCAAGCAACAGCCCCACCCAACCCCAAAGGCAGACAACAAAACTATACACACTCCCCCCCCCACAACTGTATCAAAAGCTACAATTTACAAATCTTTACATTCCTCTCCCTAACTAGCGATTCACAGGGGAAAGAGTTTCAGGTATTTTCCCCTGTTTTACTGCTTCTCAGGCGACCTATCGCCTTCCGTGAGGGATTGTGGCGCGGTGTGTCAGATTCGATAATAGGGTTCAAAATTTCGCTAACCGCTACTTGAGCCATAGCGTTTTCCCTTAAGCAGAATTCACGCCGCCTCCAGTTCATAATGCAAGACCAGAAGCTCATCGCCTGGCAGAATAGCCATCGCATATTCCCGCCCCTGACTGTCAGAAAATTCCACTAAATATTGATAGCGCGAACCTTTTTCATACACCTCAACCACCGTTCCCACCTGTCCGCTTGGCAAGCTGGGGACAGCCTCATAATCTAATTCAACTAAAGTCAATCGCTCCCGAGGGACGGAGTTGAGGATGGCAACCGTATCTAAAAGTTTGATGTCTTTCATGGTACTCCACTTGATAAAGGCAGAAATTAGGCGAGGGTTGGGATTAATTAAGCCGACTTCCCAGATAGTTCGCAGTTGTGTTCCTTCCCGTTCTGGTATCGTCCAATCCACTTTAAACTGCTGGCCGAATTCCGTGACCGCTTGTTGCACAACTTCCGTTCTGTTAAACTTACTCAAATCTACTCATGAGCAAATTTGACGTTAACTTCCTGCTTCACTGTAGTAGTGTCGGCACTATCTACGACCCAAGCTGACACGGTGGAACTCACCGCCAAAGAAGCTAGATTCAGACTAGCGTTCAAGTCTCGACC
>NZ_JAPZSZ010000317.1:0-33835 GCF_027532095.1 Microcystis sp. LE19-195.1E | reverse complement strand
CGAACAACTAAAAAAATACGTCGAGAACCAAAACTCCCCAAAAGTGGAAACGCTACTGCGTTAGTTTCATTCTGGTGGCGATTCATCTCCCGTTAACCGCTACGCGGTTTAACGGGAGTCCTCTCGCGACCTTGAGATAGAACCTCTTGTATAATTAGGGTTGGCGGCAAAAAGTTTGTTGGTGGGGTTAGGAGTCAGTAGCCGGTCGTCAGTAGCCGGTCGTCGGGAGTTTCAGGCTTTGTTGCCCTCTTTTTTTGTACCAACTTATGTACTACAATAAGGATAATGCCAGGTTTTTGAAGGTCCCAATCCGATTTTCGCAGCATGAACATCGGATTTTAACAGGTCTAAAGCCTTATTTTAAAAGGGTTTTACCATTATTCAGCAAACCCTAATTAATTTTTGAGGGTTTAAAAACTGCTCATTTTTGTAAATCTGCTGAGTGGGGATTTTTCAAGGTAAACTATCTTCTAAAATTGATCATTACTTCCGATCTTATCACTCAATCCCAGCTTTTGGGGGGTTCTACCCCCCAAACCCCGGAGCGCATTAGCTTTTCGGTGGGATGCTTACAGACAGCTGCTGATAGATCTGTGATAATTTAAGCATCACTGATAATTGCTGGTTATCGGTATTTCTGCAAATGTGAGATGCAGCCTAATTGATTATTATTCATTCTTAATTGTCCTGACTACTGACTACTGGCTACTGACTCCTAACCCTAACAACAATTTTTGATTTTTACCAGAGGTACTATGACTATATCGGAAACAAATTTAAATAATACACCGCCTCAATGGGGACGTAAATTTATCCAGACTATTGCCGATCTGCGATTAGCAATTATCCTCTTACTTTTAATCGCTATTTTTAGCATTGCTGGGACAGTAATCGAACAGGGTCAATCTCTATCTTTCTACCAAGCTAATTATCCTGAAAAACCCGCTTTATTTGGGTTTCTGACTTGGAAAGTTTTATTACTAATGGGATTAAATCATGTTTATAGTACCTGGTGGTATCTATCATTATTAATTCTCTTTGGTTCCAGTTTAACCGCTTGCACCTTCCGACGACAATTTCCCGCTTTAAAGGCGGCAAGAAACTGGCAATTTTATCAACAATCTCGCCAATTTCAAAAACTAGCTTTAAGTGCTGAATTAGAAACCGGTTCCCTAGAATCCCTCACCCCCTTGTTAGAAAAAAAAGGCTACAAAGTTTTTCTAGAAAATAACAGTCTTTATGCTCGTAAAGGTCTGATTGGTAAAATCGGTCCGATTATCGTTCATGCAGCCATGTTAATTATTTTAGCAGGAGCGATCTGGGGAGCGTTAACCGGGTTTTTCGCTCAAGAAATGGTAGCTAGTGGCGATAGTTTTCAGGTTAAAAATATTATTGAAGCTGGACCCTTATCTAAAAATTCTCTCCCTAAGGATTGGGGGATTAAAGTTAATCGTTTTTGGATTGATTATAGTCCTAAAGGTGATATAGAACAATTTTATTCTGATTTGTCGGTGATCGATAATCAAGGACAGGAGATCGATCGCAAAACTATTCAAGTTAATCAACCTTTGCACCATAAAGGGGTGACTTTTTATCAAACCAGTTGGGGGATTGCTGGGGTAAAAGTACAGGTGAATAATAGTCCGATCCTACAGCTACCGATGGCTAGTTTAGACACGAAAGGTAATGGACAAATCTGGGGAACTTGGATTCCGACTAAAACCGATCTTAGTGAGGGAGTTTCTCTTTTAGCCAGAGATTTACAAGGTACGTTAGTTGTCTATGATGCTAAGGGAGATTTAACCTCTGCTGTACGAGAAGGAATGACGATTCCCATCAATGGAGTTAATCTAAAAATAGTCGAATTAGTGGGCAGTACAGGTTTACAAATTAAGGCAGATCCGGGAGTGCCTATTGTCTATTTAGGTTTTGGTTTATTGATGATGGGAGTGGTAATGAGTTACTTTTCCCATTCCCAAATTTGGGCTTTACAATCGGGTGATCGCTTTTATATTGGTGGTAAAACTAATCGCGCTCAAGTCAGTTTTGAACGGGAAATAATTGATACCATTGAAAGGCTAAAGTTAAAGTAGAATTGACCTTAATCTGGTGTTCTGTTTATCTATCTATTGCCTATTGCCTCTTTTGTCTTTTGCCTACCCTAACCAAGAACTTAATTTTGTTCAATTACTTATATGCCAGAATTGCCAGAAGTAGAAACGGTGCGTCGCGGGTTAAATCAAGTTACCCAGGGCAAAAAAATTATCGGTGGGGAAGTATTATTACAGCGTACCCTAGCCTACCCTAATTGCGAGGCAACTTTTCTGCAAGGAATTGCTCAGACCACGATTACCAATTGGCAGCGCCGAGGCAAATATCTCCTCGCCAATTTAGATAATGGTAGCAGTATCGGGGTTCATCTGCGTATGACTGGACAATTGCTCTGGGTAAAAGATACCACTCCCCTGCCGATTCATACGCGCTTACGCTTCTTTTTTGCCAATCAGCAAGAATTGCGCTTTGTCGATACCCGCACTTTCGGGAAAATTTGGTGGATTGCCGCCGATAAAACCCCAGAAACTGTGATTACCGGTCTCAAAAAACTGGGACTGGAACCCTTTGATCGCAATTTTACCCCCGATTACCTCTATAGTCACTGTCAAAAAAGTCGTCGTCCGATTAAAACTTTTCTCCTCGATCAAAATGTAGTCGCAGGAATTGGCAATATCTACGCAGATGAAGTTCTTTTTAAAAGTGGCATCCATCCTCAAACTGCCGCTAATCTCTTGAAAATTGAGCAAATAGACTTATTGACAAAAAACATTATTTCTGTATTGGAAACAGCGATCGCTGAAGGCGGAACCAGTTTTAGCGATTTTCTCCACGTTACGGGAGTTAATGGCAATTATGGGGCGATGGCCTGGGTTTACGGTCGTAATGGCGAAAATTGTCGCCTTTGCGGTGCAACTATTGCCAGAATTAAATTAAGTGGGCGCTCGGCTCATTTTTGTCCCCAGTGTCAAGTCTCAAGGGGAGAAGGGAGAAAAAGCTGATCACTGATTAGGGGCTGTGGCTTCAATTTTGTTATTTTCGTCGGCTAGGGTCTGAATCTCCTGTCTATAGGCAAAAGGAGCGCGACTGAGAGCATCTTGAAAGAGGGGTTGAGCCTCTTGATTTTTGCCCTGTTCTTTCAGTACGATCGCCGCTGCCAAAATCGGTCGGAAATCGTTAACATCCATCTGTTGAGCTTGTTTATAGGCGTTTAAAGCTTCCGGATAATTTTGCTGCTCGAAATAGATTTTGCCTAAAAGTAACTGAACGGAAACGATATCGATTAAACTAGCAGGATTATTGGGATCGGCAGCAGCTTTTAAAGCGCGATCGAGCGTGTCTTTGACCAGACTAATCGCCTCGATCGGGCGGTTTTGGCTAAGAAATAAATTAGTTAATCCGGTCAAGGCCCGCAGCTCTTGGGGATGGGAGGCTAAAAGAGCGCGATAACTGGCTGTGGCTCCTGCATAGTCCTCTATTTGCTGTTTCGCTTCCGCCAAAAGTAGCAGATAATCGGATTGTTGGGGGTTAAGTTGCGCTAATTTTTCTAAAGGTTCGATCGCTTGCCTTAAATCGCCCTGCTGTAAGCGAGTATCTAATAATCCCCGCAAAGCCGTCTGATTATCGGGTTCGCGCTCTAAAACCATCTGATAACCCAGTGCTTGACTGGCTAATTCCTCTTGTTTGACTGCGGACAGATGACTCTGTCCCGAGGAGTGCTGACTTTTGAGAATAGAAGTCAATAGCGGCATAATCGAGAAAGACAGCAAAGCAAATAACATGAGGACGAGACCGATGGACAGCCAACGACGGTGAGAGAGAGAGGCTTTCATAGACTGGGGTGCGAGAGGACAGACAAGAAAATGTTATGGAAATCTGGAGATTTGATGAGGGGATCGATCGAATTGGCCGCTCTTTATTAAGTACAATGGGCAAACGGTCAAGACTCAAAAGGGTTTTGACTGGGTTGACAGTCAAAAGATCATGGTTCTTAATATATTAGATGCCAGTAGAGTCGCCCTAGAGGGTTATTGTAACCCCCCAGATCGCGCTTTTGACTTGCTTGATTACTAATTTACTATGTGTCTCCGCCGCTAGGAGTGTGATATGAATCGTCCTGGGAATCGGTTTACCGAATCACCGAAAACCCCCCCGACCCCTGAAGTGGAAATTCAGGAAGTCCCCCTTGAATCCCCCCATACCGAGGCTGATTTAGCCGTAGAGTCAGCCACCCCCGAAGAAGTCAAACGTCAACAACCGATCCCCCCTCCCAGTCATCTGCGGCAGTATCGGGCGATCGGTCTCGTCTATGGCCATTATCAGCGATCGGAGGAACAATTAACTAAAGGCAATATTTTAACTGCCGATGGTACTCTGATCGATTCTGTGATTCTCGGTCGGGTGATCAGTTTGGTTAAAAATCATCTCGATCTGGAAAAACCCCATCTTTGGGTGGTTTATCCGCGCACCCGTCAGGAAAATGATGCCCTTCATGTTCAGATTGTCGGTGTTTGGGAACCAGAAACCCTGAAAAAGGAGGATGATCAGGAGATAGAGCCTCTCCTCGCTTCTACCCCGGGTTATTTCTCGATTCGAGGCGAAGTCATCTTTACCGAACGGGAAAATCAAGCGGTAGTGGTCAAAATCCGACAAATGCCCAAAACTGAAGCGGACAAACCCAAGTTTTTTAAACTAAAATTGCGCGGTACTTTATCTGGTAAACCGATCAGTCGTTTTTGGGATTTTCAGGTACAACTTAAAGGAGATGCCTTAACCATTTTGGAAGGTTTAGACCTCGGTTTTGCCAGCAAGAAAAAACCGATGGGTAAGGGAGGTTTTAAAAAGCCTTTTGATAAAAATCGTCATCTTTCGGGGGAAGGAGAAAAACGACCTTTTCCCCCCGGACAATCCCCTATCCCTCGGCCTTCCCGACCAAAACCCGTATCGGAAAACTAATTTTTTTCTAAGGATGGGTGAGAAACCCATCCCTAGTCTAGGATTTGGTTTTGGGAGCTATTTGATACTTAGTATTGGGAATATAAGCGCGAATGTTATAACTATAATCCGTTCCCAAAATCTCGGCGATAAAAACCGCTAACTGAGTGCCTAAAATCGCTTCATCGGCAGAATTAAAAGATTTATAATCTTCTATTAACCATTCTTGACCACCATTAACTAAAGTACATCTAAATGTACCAAGAGATTCGGCAATTTCTGTATGTTCTGTATAGTTTCTCGTTCTTACTTCCCCCCTACTATCTGCCCTCAAACATAATTGATTAAGTTCTGCATAAAATTTGGCAGGAATTTTGTCTAAATCACCCCCTTTAGTCACCCAATGCACAAAAAGATGAAAAGACCAAGGAAGATTGAGGTAGAGTAGATAAAATAAACCCAGAATAATTGTTAAATATAAGGAGGAAGTCAGGAATTTATCATATTTCCTTTTTCGGGATCGATTTAAACGTTTAGCTAAATCTAACTTTGATCTTTTCATAAATTTTAATGAGTCAAAAGTAATTCGTAAAAAGTAAGATGTATAAAAAAATCCGGCGTTTTGCTCCGATTATCCTGTCTTTGAGTTTATTTATTCTAGCGGTCTGGGCAATTAGTCAAGAATTTAAACACTACACTTTTGCCCAACTCTTGGCTAGTGTGGATCATATTACCACAAGTCGTCAGCTAGAAGCTATTTTTTGGATGGCTTTGGGTTATTTGTCGATGACGGGTTATGATCGCCTAGGTTTTTATTATATCAAGCATCCCTTAGCTTTAGGCACTATTATCCGCACTGCTTTTATCAGTTATGCTCTTGGTAATACCATTGGTTTGACCTTATTTTCTGGGACAGCAATCCGTTATCGTTTCTATACTCCTGCGGGGGTGGGGGTGGTGGATATTGCCAAAGTTATCACTTTTACCCATTTAAGCTTTTGGTTAGGAATGTTAGGGATTGGTGGTTTAAGTTTCCTCCTCGATCCCCAACGGATTCCTCAACTTTTAAAATTACCTTTTTTAACTACTAAACCTTTAGGAATAATTTTTTTATTGCTGGTTACGGGATATTTTTTCTTGACTCTCACCTATAAAAAACCAATAAAAATCGGCAAAGAAAACATCTATTTACCCTCTTGGACTCTTTCCCTAGCTTTGATTTTGTTGACTTTTATTGATTGGATATTAGCCGCTAGAGTTCTCTATCTTCTTCTCCCGGGCAGCTACAATACTTCGTTTTTAGGATTTTTCGGTCTCTATGTATTTGCCATGACGGCAGGGGTATTAAGCAATGTGCCGGGGGGAATAGGTGTTTTTGAGTTTATCATGCTGAGATTACGCCCCGAATATGTATCTAATGCCGAGCTTTTAGGCTCTTTAATCGCCTATCGAGCTATTTATTATTTCCTGCCTTTAATTGTCGCTTTTGTCTGGTTGTTGGGTTACGAGGTGCGCAGAAAATAAGGTCTTCAAATTAGCTTAAACGGACAAAAAAAGTCCCCATGCAGTCATAGCTGGGGAGCATCAATCTAGTAGGCTAAAGTTTCTAAAGTTTCCCGTAGATAGGAACAAATGCGAGCATCAGCATCGTCTCTATTTTTACCTGATTCTAGTTGTTCTTGCTGCCAACGCCGAAAACCGGAACTAGCGGCGATGGCTTGTTTTAAATGCTCCCAAGTGTGATGATCTTTGTGAAGTGGGGTGTCAGAAAATGTGGTAGAGTTGCCCATCTTTACCTCTGGTGGTAGGGTTGCACCTTTTAACATAACTTAAAAATCGCTGAAAATTCTGATAACTGGGACACAATTAGGCAGAAAAAGGTGTTGCCTAGCGGGAAAGCTGCGGGGATGCCAACACCTTTTTTGAGGAAATATAGCAGATTTTTAGGAGATTTTGCTGGTTTCTGCCGCTTCTTCCGCCTCCACTGCCGCGTTTAAAGCGACGGGGGGAATGGGGATAGGAAATACCGACGGCAGGTTAGCGGTGGCATCTTCGGGAGGCTGCCCAGGGTGAAAACGACGGTAGCTTAAAACACCAGCTACGGTGATTGCTCCTGTAGCGGCGGCAACCCCTAAAATAAGTTTGTTAGGATCCAGATGGAAGGTGGTATTGCTGCCAAAAATGCCTTTAGCTTTAGCGAAAGCACAAGCAGAGGCACTGCCAGCATCAAGAGTACCTAAAACAATACCACTGACGAGGGTGGCACTAACGGCGATGGAGGTGAAAAAAGTTTTCTTCATAATTGCCTTGGGGATAGGTTGTCAATAGCGATTATCCTTGCATTATAGATATCTCCATCACAATTGTCTATTTTATTTCCGTTGGTGACATTGAAATAATTTTGTTTAAGGATAATGAATTATCAATATCGTGTCGGGGGTAGTCTTGCCTATAACCATCCTACCTATATCGAGAGAAATGCCGATCGAGAACTGTTAACGGCGTTGAAAAATGGTCAATTTTGCTACGTTTTTAACTGTCGTCAGATGGGTAAATCCAGTTTAAGGGTACGAGTGACTCATATTTTACAGCAATTGGGCATGGATTGCGCGTCCGTAGATATAACCAGTCTTGGCAGTAATGATAATTTATCCCAATGGTATAACGGGGTGATTACCCGTTTGTTTTTAGGATTTAATCTGACGGGAAAAATTAATCTTAAATCCTGGTTGCGCGAGCGAGAGGATTTACCTCCCGTGCAGCGTTTGGGACAATTTATCGAGGAAATTTTATTAGTTTATTGTCGGGGAGAGAAAATATATATTTTTATCGACGAGATCGATAAAATTCTCAGTTTACAGTTTTCTCTAGATGACTTTTTTTCCCTGATTCGTTATTGTTATAACCAAAGAGCGGAAAATGCCCAGTATGAAAGAATTACTTTCGCTTTATTCGGTGTTGCTACCCCCGCAGATTTAATTCGCGAAAAGACCCAAACATCTTTTAATATCGGCCAAGCGATCGAATTAACAGGATTTAATCTGACCGAAATTGCTCCTCTAGCTGCGGGATTATCTAGTCAAAGTAATTATCAACCCGACTGCTTAGAAAAAATTATTTTTTGGACGGGAGGACAGCCATTTTTAACCCAGAAAATCTGTCAGCTATTGCTGGAAAGTAATTTAGATATTGAGACGCTGATCAAAGAAAGAATTATTAATAATTGGGAATCTCAAGATGAACCAGTGCATCTGCGAACTATTGCCGATCGCTTGTTAAGAAATCAAGACAAAGCCGGTCGTTTGTTAGGCATCTATCAACAAATTTTAGAAAAAGGTGCAATCCTGTGCGATGATAGTCCAGAACAAGGGGAATTAAGGTTATCGGGGTTAGTGGTAAAAAAGGATAATCAATTAGTAGTTTATAATCCTATTTATCGAGAAATATTTAATCTCAATTGGCTGGAAAAACAATTAGAGCAATTGCGTCCCTACTCAGAAGCGATCGCCGCGTGGCAACAGTCTAATTATACCGATGAATCGCGGCTTTTACGCGGAAAAGCTTTAAATAATGCTCTCGATTGGTCTCAGGGAAAAAGCTTAAGTAATCTTGATTATCAGTTTTTAACTGCCAGTCAAAATCTCGATAAAAGAGAGGCAGAAATTAGCCTAGAAACCCAGAGGCAAGCTAATAAAATTCTAGCAATTGCTCACCAAAAAGCTACCAAAAGAATTCAAATTGGCTCGGTAATTTTAATTGCTTCTCTCTTGGGTTCTCTCTTAGCTTTTGTCCAGGTAAAACAAGCGTGGCAGCAAGTAGAAACCGCTCAACTAGGTATTAAATTACAGCGCAATGGTGATAGTTATTGGCAGCAATTTCAATTTGAACAACTAGAATCTTTAATGGCGGCCATGCAAGCAGTAAATAGTTTAAAAAATATCGTTACTGATGACCAAACCCTGGGTAAATATCCTGCTACCAGTCCAATTATTACCCTGCAACAAATTTTAGATCGCATTCAAGAAAAAAACCAACTGCAAGGACACCGAGGAACTATTTATAGTGTTAGTATTAGTCCTGATCGTCAAAAAATTGCCACTGCTTCTCAGGATGGGACGGTAAAAATTTGGAATCAAAAAGGTGAGAATATTCAAACTTTGACAGGTCATCAAGGAGCAGTTTATAGTGTTAGTTTTAGTCCCGATGGTCAAAAAATCGCCACTGCTTCCGAAGATAAAACCGCCAAAATTTGGAACTTGCAAGGACAAAATTTAGTCACCTATCCTGACCATCAAGAATCAGTTTATAGTGTTAGTTTTAGTCCCGATGGTCAAAAAATTGTCACCACTTCCAGGGATAAAACCGCTAGATTATGGAATTTATCAGGTGAAACTTTACAGGTATTTAAGGGACATAAAAGATCGATAGATGCAGCTAGTTTTAGTCCCGATGGTCAAAAAATTGCCACCGCTTCCCGGGATGGTACGATTAAAATCTGGGATTTATCAGGTAAAATTATCTTGAGTTTAGGTCAAGAAAATATTGAGGCTTTTTATAGTGTTAATTTTAGTCCCGACGGTCAAAAAATTGCCGGGGCAGCGGCCGATAAAACTGCTAAAATCTGGGATTTACAGGGAAATTTAATAGCTACTTTCCGGGGACATCAAGATTTTGTCAACAGTGTGAATTTTAGTCCTGATGGCAAGTTTATAATTACTGCATCTAGTGACGGTAGTGCTAAAATTTGGGGAATGCAAGGGGAAGAAATAACTACTCTCAGAGGACATCAAGAATCAGTTTTTACTGCTATATTTAGTCAAGATGGAAAACAGGTGGTAACTGGATCGAGTGATGAAACGGCTAAAATTTGGCAGCTGAACAATTTAAATCAAGCTCAGGCCGATAATACCAGTGTTAGCATTAATTCCCAGGGCAGTATTATCGCTATTGCTAACAAAGATGGTCAAATTACTTTACTCAATTCCCAGGGAAAAAAAATTAGAGAATTTGCCACAAAAATGCGCTCAATCTATAGTATAGCTTTTCATCCCGATAGTAATCAGATAGCGATTACAGGAAGAAATGGAAAAGTACAAATCTGGAGTCAAAAAGGAACAATGCTTCAAGAATTTACTGCTAGTCAAGTACCGATTTATAGTCTTGCTTTTAATGGAGAGGGAACAGCAATAATCACGGGAACAAGCGAGGGAAAAGTTCAATACTGGCATTTAAGTAATTATCGGCCTCAATTAATTAATTCCTGGACAGCCGATGATAATATTATCTATGATTTGGTGTTTTCTCCCGATCTTCAAAAAATTGCTACTGCTGCTCGAGGAAAGATTAAAATTTGGGATTTACAGGGCAATCTTTTCGAGGATATTAAAACTGATTCTTTTCCCGTTTATGGAGTTAGTTTTAGTCCCGATGGTGAAAAAATCGCCGCTATTTCAAGGGATGGTACAGCTAGACGCTGGGACAGGGACGGAAATTTGCGCTCCGAGTTTAAAATAGAAGAAGATATCGTCTATGGGATCACTTTTAGTCCTGATGGTCAAGAGATTGTGATTATTGCTAGGGATGGTCAAAAGCATCGATGGCCTTTAGAAACGGAATATAATTATTTACAAAAATTGCTCGATCGAGGTTGTCTTTGGTTAGAAGATTATCTCAGGAATCGTCCCGAAAAACGAGAAGCTCTATCCCTGTGTACTGGGAAAATAAAACCATTCACATTTTAAACTTGGTTTGACTGGGTGGGGGCAAAGGTTAAATTAATTAGTTAATTTCTTGAGTAATTATTGCCTAACCCACCCGCTAAATAATCTTAACTTTTAATCCGATGAGGGGGGATTTTCTGCGCTTGGCGATCGAGTTTCTGGGGGAGTATCTTCTCCGATAGTTTCTTCTGGGGGCAAATCTTCCTCGGTAACTTCAATAATCACCGTTTCGCTAACAGCAATAGTTTCGACTTCAACATTTGCGACAGGTTCAGTCGGGGGAATTTCTGGGGGATTTTCGGAAGGGTTGATCTCTTCCGTTGCCAAATCAAAATCATCGAAATCATCGAAATCATCGAAAGTTTCCCCATCATCAATAATTTCTGTGGCTTTTTCCCCAATTTCTGTCACTGATTCTGTAATAGTTTCCCCGATAGCCGCCGCTTTTTCTATAACGGGGTCCACCGTTTCTTTAACCGTTTCTTTAACTTTTGCCGCTACTTTCTCAGCTTTAGCTTTAGTTTTAGGGGATTGAGAGGGAGTAACTTTGCCGAGACGATTGCCTAACCAACCGACAATAGTAAATAATTTAACCGGTTTGTCGGGATAAAAAAGTGCTTGTCTGAGTTTGAGAGTTTGCCAAGCGAAAGCAATAAATAATATGGCTGCGGCAGCTTGTCCGAGGAGGATAGCGCCTGTAATCCTTCCCGCGCACAACCAGAGGACAAGGGCATAGAATAATCCTACCGCACTCCAGAGAAAATCATCTTGACGGTGGCGATCAGGGGCGATAAAAGCGGTGGTGAGGAGGTACAGACTACTCAATCCCACAACGACCGCTAGGATATAGGGCAACATTTGCGATTCTCCTTTGACATTTCCTTTTTTATTGTGCGTTATTTGGGGTCGATCGAGTCTATTTTTTGATTAATTTGGGAAATTATCGAGTCATATCGTCTTTAACTGTGTTGATGAATAGCCATAGTTAATATTAGGAAATTCTTGGTTTATTCTCTGCTGCTTGTGCTGATAAGATTAAACAAGCTTTCGGATCAAATGATTAAGTTTTGGTCTTTAACAAGCAAAGCAAAATTAGCAACTCTTGATCAACCCACAGACAAACTGTTATCTTTAGCAATTAGTGCCGATGGTAAATATTTAATTATTGGTAGTGCTGACAAAAATGTAAAAATTTGGCAAAATGGGCAATAGTGACACCTCAAGATAAGTAAGTAGTTATAATTAAATTGAAGATAAATTTCGCTTCTGATCCCCCCTGCCCCCCTTAATAAGGGGGGTGCCGATTCCCCCTTAGTCCCCCCTTGATCAGAGGGGTGTCTGACAACTTTTAACACCTACCTACTTAACTGCTATAATTAGAAACTCATGCCGACAATATTTTATTGGGGAGAAGATGAATTTGCTATTAACCAAGCGGTGAAAAATCTGCAAGCAAAACTTCTCGATCCCAATTGGATACAGTTTAATTATGATAAAATCACTGGCGATCGCAATGAGGCAATTATCGAGGCACTCAATCAAGCGATGACTCCAGTTTTCGGCATGGGAAATCGTTTAGTTTGGTTAGCTGATACGGTTATTTGTCAACAATGTTCCGAGGATATTTTCCAGGAATTACAGCGCACTTTGCCCAATTTACCCGAAAATTCCTATCTGTTATTAACCAGTGCCAAAAAACCCGACTCCCGCTTAAAATCGAGCAAGTTTATCCAAAATCAGGCGGAGGTTAAAGAATTTGAACTAATTCCGCCTTGGAAAGTCGAGGAAATTGCCCAAAGAGTTAGGGAAATTGCCAAAGAAGTGGGAGTAAAATTAACTCCCGATGCGATCGAACTCTTAGCGGAAGCGGTGGGAAATAACAGCCGCTTGCTGTGGATGGAGTTAGAAAAACTGCGTTTATTTAAAAATAATTCGGCGGGAACTATTGACAAAAAGGACATTTTAAGCTTAGTCAACGCCAGCAATCAAAGCAGCTTACAGTTAGCCAGTGCTATTTTAAAACGGGAGACAGGCAAGGCCCTAGAATTAGTCAATGAATTATTAAATCGCAACGAGAACCCCCTGGGTATCACCGCCACCCTAGGGGGTCAATTTCGCACTTGGGCAATAGTGAAATTAAAAATTGAAGAAGGAGAAAAAGACGACAAAAATATCGCCGCCGCCGCCGAAATTGCCAATCCCAAGCGACTGTATTTCATTCGCAAAGAGATACAATCCTTTTCTTCTAAGCAACTTCTGGCCACCTTGCCCATACTTCTTGACTTAGAATATCGTCTCAAGCGGGGTGCAGAACCTTTGGCAACTTTGCAAACCAAAATTATTGAACTTTGTTGTTTATTGGTGACTTAATACTCTTCCTTGCCTTTCAGAAATCCTCTAGAATAAGATTCTATAGACTTCAAACTTCTCAATAACCACAATGACCGATGATGCCATCCCTAGTCTAAATTTAGCCATCGCTAGTTTAGCCACGAGTAATAATTTCGCCCGTTGGGTGACGAAAGCACCCCTACCGGGGGGATATGTGCATCATGACTGTGAATGGACCGAGAGTCTAACCACGGAATGGATGGCATGGCAGGAAATGTTCTGTCTGCAAAAAATGCCGACCTTACCGATGTTAGAGCAATTAGAAGCAAATTCTCGACCTAAACTGACTCTTTCGGGAGAAGGCGGCAGTTATGGCGGTCAATTAATGCAGAAACTAGGTATTAGTCTCTGGCAATGGTTATTTCAAGCATCAATTAGTCAAAGTTTCGCCCAAAGTCAGGGAATCGCCCTCGGCAAAAATCAGCCCCTGCGAATTCGCTTGGAATGTCGCAATCCCCATTTAATTCTGCTGCCCTGGGAAATTATGCAGCAAGCAGGTAAACAGGCCATATCTCTGCATCCGAATATACTCTTTAGCCGCACCACCAGCGATGTGGACCCACTGCCACCGATAAAATCGAGTAATAGTCTCAATATTCTCTTAGTTATCGGCGAAAAACAGATTAAAACCGCAGCTAGTTCCCTCAACCTCACCGCCATTAATACGGGTGGAGAAACTAATTCCGACCAGGCACTGGAATCCGAGGCCGCCAATCTCATCCGGGCCATCTCCCCCGGGGGCAGTAGTTCCCCCCCTCAGATTTCCTATTTGGGAGTGAAAGTCAAAGTCGATACCCTAATTCGACCGGGGGCGAAAGAACTAACCCGGGCCTTGGATACGGGTAAATATCAAGCTTTTTTCTACGCTGGTCACGGAATGGCCGCCCCCAATGGCGGTTCCCTATTTCTGCGGCCAGGGGAACAGCTAAATGGGACGGAGTTAGCCCAAGCTTTGGTGAGAAATCAGGTCATTTTAACCGTTTTTAATGCCTGTTGGGGTGCTTATCCCGCTAAATCAGGTCAGGAGATGATCCCCCGCAGCAGTCTGGCGGAAGTCTTGATTCACCATGGCGTTCCCGCAGTTTTGGCCATGCGAGATGCGATCGCTGATCGAGAGGCCTTGAGTTTTATCGAAGTTTTTACCCGCACCCTCTTCGGGTTCAAAGACAAAGAAGCGCAGATGTCCAAGTTGTTTCCCGGTCCGAGAGTCCCTATTGATCAGGCCGTTCGCATCGCCAGGCAGCAATTATTAACCCTCTACAAGTACAATCAACCCGCTTGGACTTTGCCGATTCTCTATATGCACCCAGAATTCGACGGGCAATTGCTGCAAACCCTTGATGAGACTCAATCACCGACGGTTATGCCCAATGTCTCCGGAACCATGCCCGCCGCTTTCTTATACTATCTCGATCGTCCCGAAAGAAAATGGTCAATCCGTGGTGGTGGCATGAATATAGGACGGGACATGGAAAATGATCTACAGATTACTGAAAAATGGGTTAGTAAAAACCATTGTCGGATCATTTGCCGTAAAAAACCCGATGATTCAGACTATCAATACTTTCTCGAAGATTTCTCCCGTTTTGGTACTTTTATCTACCAAGATGGCCACTGGAAACAGGTACATAACCAAGAAGTTCCCCTAGAGTCCGGTTTACAGATTCGCTTCGGCAGTTACCAAGGCCAAATCCTCGCATTTGTGGTCGAATAATTAGGGTTGGCTGAATAAATCTAAAAACCTTGTTGGATAAGACTTTTGGACTTTTTGCCCCTCAAAAAGTGCCAGCCATTGCGGGGATAGGGGGGAAAATTCAGGTACTTTTTCCCTGAAAATTAGGTAGTTGACCACCTGAAAATCGATCAAACCCCACACCCCACACCCCACACCCCACACCCTGCCCCCAGAAAAGCTTTTTCAGCAGCCCCTAAATAGGGTTGGCTGAAAAAGTTTGCTCCCCCTAAATTCCCCTTAAAAAGGGGGAATTAAAGCTGAAAAAAGGGGCTTTGCGCCCCCAAAAATCTTTAGTCAACCGATTAAAAATCTACACCAGACTATAGACAATTACTAAACCCAAAACTGCGGCAAAGACAATTAAAGCGTAGAATTGGGCGCGACCATTTTCGAGGTATTTGAGACCTTCACCACTGACAAGAGTAGCTAAACCGGTTAAATTCACCGCCCCATCGATAACGCGATAATCCACTTCCATAATTTGCCGTGCGAGACGACGACAACCCTGGACAAAAACTCGATCATACAGATTATCAATGTACCATTTGTTCAGGGAAAAACGATACAAAACGGGGAATTTTTCCGCAATAGTTGCGGGGTCAATTTTCTTCTGGAGATACATCAAAGAAGCGACAGTAATCCCGATTAAAGCAATCCCCACCGAATTACCCGCCATAATCAGAAACTCTGTCCAATCAAAAGCATGAACTTCTTCCACCACTTCGTTAGGAACATGAATAAAACCCTCGAAGAAATTCTGCCAAGGTTTACCCACCAAACCGATTAACAAAGAGGGAACCGCTAAAATCATGAGAGGTAAAGTCATAGTAATTGGCGATTCGTGGGGTTCATGGGCATGATGGCCGTGGTTGTCTTCTTCCTGTGCTTCCGAGTCTAATTGCTTAACATTCATTGCCCCCGGTCCAAAAGCTGGAATCGCACCCGCATTGGCTAACAGTCGCCGTTTAATCTCCTTATTAGTCCCTCTAAACTCCCCTTCAAAGGTGTTAAAGTACATCCGGAACATATAAAAAGCTGTTAAACCCGCAGTCCCCCAACCGATTAACCATAAAGCTGGGTTCGCCTCAAAAGCTAAACCGAGAATTTCATCCTTCGACCAGAAACCAGCGAAAGGAGGAATCCCACAGATGGCCAGAGTTCCCACCAGGAAAGTTAGGGCAGTAATGGGCATATACTTGCGTAAACCGCCCATCATCCGCATATCTTGCGCTAAAACTGGCTCATGACCGACCACATCCTCCATACCGTGGATGACCGAACCGGAACCGAGGAACAACATCGCCTTAAAATAAGCGTGGGTCATCAGGTGGAATAACCCCGCACTATAAGCACCGATACCCATAGCCATAACCATGTAACCCAATTGGGAGATGGTGGAATAGGCTAAACCCTTTTTGATATCATTCTGGGTGAGGGCGATACTTGCCCCTAGAAAGGCGGTAAAAGCCCCCGTCCAAGCAATTACCGTCATCGCCGTGGGAATTGGCTCAAAAACAGGATACATCCGGGCAATCAGGAAAACTCCAGCGGCCACCATGGTGGCGGCGTGAATCAGGGCCGAAATCGGGGTCGGACCTTCCATGGCATCTGGTAGCCAGACATGAAGGGGAAATTGGGCTGATTTGGCCACGGGTCCAAGGAAGACTAAAACGGCGAATAATGCCGCTAAACTGCCGGCAATGGCTCCAGAAGAGACTAATTCCTCTAGACGTTCACCCATGATATCAAACTCGAAGCTGCCGGTGGCCCAGAAAAGCCCCAGCATTCCTAGTAATAAGCCAAAATCGCCGACGCGGTTGGTAACAAAGGCTTTTTGACAGGCCTCGGCGGCCGCCGGACGAGTGAACCAGAAACCTACTAGCAGATAGGAACACATCCCCACCAATTCCCAGAAAACGTAGATCTGGACGAGGTTGGGACTGATGACCAAACCGAGCATAGAACTGCTAAAAATGCTCAGATAGGCGTAAAAACGCACATAACCGGGGTCGTGGGCCATGTAACCATCGGTATAAATCATCACCAAAAAGGCCACGGTGGTGACGATAACCGACATTAAAGCGCTGAGGTGATCGATCGTATAACCCATTTTCAGGTGAAAGTTACCCGCCGATGCCCAATCGATCATTTGGTTGTAGGGAGCGTGTCCATTGATTTGACTCCACAGCAGCGCAAAAGACAGCACCATCGACGCGCCGAGGGTAGAAATGATTAATACAGCATTCACCTGTCGCAGACGATTGGTGACTTCATTAAAGGAAATTAAGCCCGCGCCCACTAGGGTAGCGCCTACCAAAGGCAGGACGGGAACTAGCCACGCGTACTGATAAAGCGGTTCCATTCAGTAATACCTAGTTTACAACTTCACACTATTTGGTTTATCTTCATCTATTGTGACATAGGTTAATTCTTAAGAAAGTGTTTATACCTAGTTTTGCTTAATAGGGCGGCGAAAGGTCAAAGGATCTTATCAATTTGGCAGTTTAGCGAGCGGGACGGTAATTTTTAGGGAGAAGCGGTAAAATTATCGAATAACCACGAAAGCAAGGAAACGATTAAATACGGGTTTCTCCTAGCCAATAGGACAATTTATTTAGTACAATTTAACTATACCGATCAAAATTAGTCTAAAAGGGAAATCATTCTTTATATAGTGCCTGTCACAGTTAAAATCATTGAGTATGATGGGGAGTTTAACTTAACGAGGTATCATGTCCACCGCTCGCCATATCCTAGCACTTCTAAAAAGTCATGTAGAAGGAGAAGAGCAGCAATTTTATTCTGCTGCCCTACAGATGGCTGCACACGAAGCAAGACAAGGACATGGTAAGTTAGCCCAAGAAATTCGCGAATTAATTGACCAAGCAAAGGCTAGTAAATCGGTTATTGAAAAAAAATCTGATCCAATTCCTTTAGTACAACCAAAAGGAGATTTAGCCAATCTGGTTTCGGTCAGATATCCCGATATTCGATTATCGGATATGATTTTAACCTCTGACCTTGAATTTAGACTTAAACGAGTATTAACTGAACAAAGACAAGGAAAAAGACTCAGAGAACATAATCTTATGCCTCGTCGAAAGCTGTTGTTAGTAGGTCCACCGGGTTCTGGTAAAACAATGACGGCTGAAGCTTTAGCAGGAGAGCTTAAATTACCTCTATTTACGACTTTGTACGATAGTCTAATGGGCAAGTATATGGGAGAAACGGCTAGTCGTTTAAAAGTGATTTTTGAGGCAATGACAATAACAAAAGGGGTCTATTTTTTTGATGAATTTGATGCGATTGGGACTCAACGTCATAATTCTAACGACGTGGGAGAAATTCGTCGCATTCTCAATTCTTTTTTGATGTTTTTAGAACAAGAGCAAGGGGATAGTTTGATTTTGGCAGCGACTAATCATCCTCAGTTACTAGACAAAGCTCTTTTTAGGCGTTTTGATGATGTAATTGAATATCAGCTTCCCGATGCCGCAATTATTCGTGAATTGATTGAATCTCGTCTTATTTCTTTTGAAATTGACTGGAAAGATTGGTCAAACATTCTTAATCAAGCCAATGGACTCGCTCAAGCTGAAATTGTCAGAGCGACAGATGACGCAGCCAAGCAAGCTGTTTTGTCAAATAGTCAGAAGGTAAGCGAAGATTCTCTGATTTCAGCTATTATGGAACGTAAAGACCTAAACTTCAATGAATAAAACCTAATCCCATAATGTCGCAACGTTCTCGCCGTCTTCCTCACTTGTATCTACGGAATAACGATAAATTTCGTAAAAGCGCCGATTATACTTCACCGCGCTCAGTTAATGCTCCACCAACACCCGATCGGAACAGAATAGAACACGCTGCAAAATTAGAACTTGCTATTGGTGAAGCGATTACGAAAGCTCGTCAACAATTAGAATCCCGTTTATCGGCAATTGCCGTCGGACAACCCGGATTCTATTTAGAATTTCAGGTAACAAAAGATCAAGCGAATGCTTTTGAAAATTTAGGAGATAAACGCAAAAAAATTGAATTAGTTGCTGTTAAGCCTTCTCCTGACCAAGAAAATATAGTTAAGGCTACTGTTTTTGTACCAGAGTCAGCGACAGAATTTTTTGAGAACAAAGTAGAAGAATATCGTGATGAAGAAACAACAAAAGGAAACCCAAAAAATGCAGCCCTAATAACACGACTAGAAAACGTTGAAATTGGTACAGTTCAATCATTATTTACTGATGATCCTGCTTTATTTCCTCAGAATGGACAATCAATATGGTGGGAAGTATGGTTACGTCGTGGACAACTTGAAGACTTCCAAACCATTGCTCAAAGACTCGATATTATGACTAAATTTCATATACATTTTCCCGAAATAACTGTTACTTTAGCTATGGCTAATGTAGAAAAAATACAGCAAGTTCTTCAAAATTCTGATACGGTTGCAGAATTAAGAATTGCTAAAGATACGCCTTCCTTTTTTCTTGATATGAAATTAATTGAAAAGGAGGAATGGGTCGAGGATTTATGGAATCGAACTTTACCTCCTAGAGATAATGCTGTTGCTGTCTGTCTTCTTGATTATGGAGTTAATAGACGACATAAACTGATTGAAAAAGGTCTTGATAGTAGTGATTTATATACTTGTGATCCTAATTGGGGAACTCATGATCCTCATAATACACATGGTACAGAAATGGCGGGTTTAATTCTTTATGATGATTTATTTAATGCTTTACAAACACAAGGATATATAACGCTTATTCACCGGTTAGAATCAGTTAAAATTCTCCCTCCTGTCGGACAAAATGATCCTGAACTTTATGGCGCAATTACAGAGCAAGCAGTCTCTCGTCCAGAAATACAAAATCCCAAGCGAAAACGTATTTTCTGTATGGCTGTAACTAGCGAGCAGCCATCACCAAATTATGGAACTCCCTCCTCATGGTCAGCAGCAATAGATCAACTATCTTTTGGTGAAGATAATTTTAAGCGATTAATCATTATTTCAGCAGGAAATATCAGAGAAGAAATATCTTTATCTGATTATTTAACCCGCAATGATGTGGCAACAATTGAAAACCCAGCACAAGCTTGGAATGCTCTTGTTGTGGGAGCTTACACTGAAAAAGTTAATATCAGTCATCCCGACTTTCAAGGTTGGCAACCTGTAGCTCCTTGGGGTGATTTATCTCCTAAAAGTTGTACTTCTGTTTCTTGGGAAAATCAATGGCCAATTCGTCCTGATATTGTTTGTGAAGGGGGAAATTATGCCTCAGATGGGGAAAATTATGCACAAATGATTGACGATTTATGCTTATTAACAACTGCTCATAGTCATAACTATAAATTGTTTACTTATATGTGTGATACCAGTTGTGCAACTGCACTCGCTAGTTATATGGCAGCTCGAATTCTTTCAGAAAATCCCAAATATTGGCCAGAAACAATACGCGCTTTAATCGTTCATTCAGCCGAATGGACTGTTAGGATGATAGCTAATTTTCCAAAGAAATTGAAGCAGCAAGATAAAAAAAATTTGATTCGTCGCTATGGATATGGTGTTCCTGATTTAGACAGAGCTTTAAAAAGTTCAAATAGTGACTTAACACTGGTTATTGAAGATCAATTGACACCTTTTAAAAAAGATGGTAGTGTCATTAAAACAGACAAAATGAATCTTCATAGCTTACCCTGGCCAAAAGCAAAGCTAGAAGAATTAGGAGAAGCCAAGGTAGAACTGAGAGTAACTTTATCGTATTTTATAGAACCTAATCCAGGGGAGCGAGGTTATAAAAGAAAACACCATTATGCCTCTTATGGACTCAGATTTCAAGTAAAAAAACCTTTAGAGACCGATGACCAATTTCGACATAGAATTAATAAAGCTACCAGAAAAGAAGAAAAAAATATTTCTGGCAGTAAAGAGGAAGATAACTGGTTTTTGGGTCCTCATTTAAGGAGTCAAGGTTCACTTCATTCTGATATATGGACAGGAACGTCCGTCGATTTAGCAAGTAGAGGAATGATAGGAGTTTATCCTGTTGGTGGATGGTGGAAAGAACAAACACAAGAGGAACGCCATGATCAACCTGTTCGCTATACATTAATTGTAACGATTCGAGTACCAGAAATTGAGTGTGATATTTACACCCCTGTATCTAATTTAATTTTAATCAGTCAAGATACACCCACTAACATACCAATAGAAACAGAGATTTAATCTTTACATCGAACTTCATCCATTAAATATATCTCAGGAATTGAGAAAATTGGTAACGATTCTCTGTCAGTTTCCCTACCAACTTTTTCACCTTCCCTCCCCAACAACCCAACTTAATCAGCGCGATTTAGACATGGCTAGAGGAAATAGAGGTTTAGATGAACTAAAGAGTTAGTCAATAGTGGGTAAAATGTTTGTGTGTAGGACATTTTTTCCCCATGACTAAACCCTTAGACTCCCTGAAACAGCCCAATCCCTCGGAAAAAACAGCCCCTAGAGATGATTGGTTAGATAGCGAACTATCTCGTTTAGAAGATTATGAACCTTACGATTGGGGAGAAATAGATCCCTTAATGTTAGGCAAACCCGTACAATATGTTTCTAGTATTGGCTTAGTTGTCGAGGGTGGCAAAGATTGGGGTTGCTGATTTGCAATAGGAATCTTCTTGTGTGGGGTTTTTAAAACCTAGAGCTAAACTAACTTTTGGATAGGATGCACAGTTGGCATTCATAGCTTGAGTCAGCAACACCCCTCCCCAGCAACCCAAGTTAATCAGTGCGATTAAAACATGGCTAGAGGAAATAGAGGTTTAAGCGATGGTTAATCTTCTGGATCTTAGTCAGTTATACTAAGTATATCCATAACTTATACTTTTTAATAGCAGAACCGACTGAAGAGCAATATTTACCTATTCAGGCATTAGATACCCTAGCTGATTCATCTCCCAACCTAACTGAGTTGGCTGCTGATAAACCTTTTTTAAAGTGTTAATATCCCGGCTAGAAATCGGGGCAATATCTCTAGTTTGAGCGAAATACATCACATCCGTCTCCAGGGGACTATGACCCCAAATTCCCAAAGCGTGACCTAATTCGTGCCGCGCTGCCGCTAAGGCCGACCGATCGGCTAAATTAGGACTAATCTGGATACTCATCCGATGAGTTAGGCGATTTTCCTTGACAAAAATCTCGTATTGTGTTACGGCAGAACGCACCCGGGGCAGTTCTAACTTACCCGTTTCGGCATTAAAACGGACTCCCGACGGCGGTAACTCCCGTTTAATGAGGATATCGGCCAATTCTGCCCGATTTACCAACTCCATCGGCAAATACTGCCCCCATTCAGCGATCGCCTGTTGTACCAAACTCAGCCAAGAACTGCGATCGCTGTGAACATAAATCTTCACGGGAAATTGCGACCAAATCAACGCCCCCACGGGACTGATTTCCACGGCATCAAAATAATCCCCGGACTGGTTTTGCTCTTGCCATTGGGCTAAATTAGCGGGTAAAGGATGGGTTTTTAACTCTGGTAGCGATCGACTGTCGGCAATCAGAGAATAGGAAAACAGCAAAAGACTCGCCAAGGCTGCGAGTCCTAGAAAAGAGAACCGACCTCTTAGCATTTAGCGATTTAACCAGCCGGCGCTCAGTACAATAGTTAGGGTGATAAATACCGTCCCCAACGCCCAAGTCACCTGATTTAAGGTTTTTTCCGCCGTTTTTGCGCTGGTAAAAATCTGTGATTGGCCGCCAATACCGCCAATACCATCCCCTTTGGGACTGTGTAATAACACCAAAATCGCCAGAAAGGCCGCCGCCAGCGCCCAAATAATCTGTACTACCAGCACCACTGTCATGATTATTACTCTCTATTTTCCATTACAAAGTATAGCAGTTATCATCAGTTATCAGTTATCAGTTATCAGTTATCAGATGTAAGTTTTAAATTTTTATGGCTCTCTCGGAAATTGGCTGAAAAATGTTCATTATCTTACATTCAAAGATGCCCTACGCCCTTTCTTCGATAAGATTTGCTGATCAGCATAACTACAAGAGAGCGGTTTTTATTGGTCATTTTTCTGCTAATTAGGGCTTGCTGAATAATGGTGAAATATAGACGAGGTAAGGGTTGTAGGGTCTTGTTTCGCGAAACAGGTGCAAGATTTTGAGAGAATCGTGCTTCCAAACCTTGCGTCTTCATCGGCCCGCGTCCTGTAGGGGCGAAGCATTCGGGCAATAACCTATCGGTGAAACCGGAGATTTTCTATCCGAATGCTTCGCCCGTACTTTTTGCCGCAAACCCTAATTAGCCAATTTTTTAATTATTTCCACTGATTACTGATTACTGATTACTGATTACTGTTAAAGCGAGATGCGGACGGGAGTGCGACTGGCTTTAATTTCCACCTCGGCCGGTTTAATCAGCGATCGCCCAGTCATTTCTATCGGGACGGGAATAGCGAGAATTTCCAGGATAGTCGGGGCAATATCAGCTAAACGACCATCATCCCGCAGCTGCACATCGCCACCGTGGCCGGGTATTTTTCTCCCTTCCCCTTCAATTAAAATTAAAGGAACGGGATTAGTCGTGTGGGCGGTCCAAGGATTACCCGACTCATCCACCATCGTTTCCGCGTTACCGTGGTCGGCAGTGATTAACACTGTTCCCCCCAATTTATTGATGCTACTTAA
The DNA here is from genome assembly GCF_027532095.1 of Microcystis sp. LE19-195.1E. Classification (NCBI taxonomy): domain Bacteria; kingdom Bacillati; phylum Cyanobacteriota; class Cyanophyceae; order Chroococcales; family Microcystaceae; genus Microcystis; species Microcystis sp. LE19-195.1E. The sequence goes on along the minus strand of NZ_JAPZSZ010000317.1, from coordinate 10,302 downwards.
CAACTTAGCCAAGCATAGATCCACCGTTTCCACTGCTTTCATGGCCGCGTCTAAAATGCCCGTATGACCCACCATATCGGGGTTAGCGTAATTGACTACCACGAGACTATAGATCCCCTGTTCGATCGCCCCACAGACCGATGTTGTCACCGCGGCTGCCGACATGGCCGGAGCTTGGTCATAGGTGGCGACTTTCGGACTAGGAATTAATTCGCGCACTTCTCCCTCAAAGGGTTTTTCTAATCCCCCATTAAAAAAGTAGGTGACGTGGGGATATTTTTCGGTTTCCGCACAACGAAACTGTTTTAATCCCTGTTGAGCGATCACCTGTCCTAAAATATTATTTAAATTCTGGGGAGCAAAGGCCACATCTACCGGTAATTTCGGATCGTATTGGGTGAAAGTAACAAAACTAAGCGGAGAAATTAAATCTCGATCGAAATCTTCAAAATCGGGCATAGTCAGGGCATAACATAACTGTCTAGCTCGATCGGGACGGAAATTATAGAATATCACCCCATCGCCCGCTTCGATCGCCCCCGGTGCAATTCTGGTGGGGGGAATAAATTCATCGGTAATATTTTGATCATAAAATGCCTGTAATACTTCAGTAATCGATCGCCCGTCAATACCTTGATCACTGGTCATCACGTTATAGGCTTTTTCCACCCGATCCCAACGGCGATCCCGATCCATGGCATAATAACGGCCACTGAGAGTCACCATGCGACCGAGTTTGATTTTATTAATATGTTCTTGAATCCGTTTAATCGCCGGCATTCCGTCGGTGACATTAGTATCGCGACCATCGGTGATGACATGAATGCAGACATCGCTAATCCCTTGCACTTTCGCTAAGTCTAATAATCCCAGTAAGTGATCGAGATGGGAATGGACTCCCCCCTCGGAACATAAACCAATCAGGTGTAATTTGCTTTTTTTGGGGCGAATCTCGGCGCAGAGTTTTAATAAAGCCTGATTTTGTTGAATCGAACCATCTTCGATCGCATCGGAAATCCGTACTAACTCCTGTGGTACAACCCGCCCCGCCCCGATATTTAGGTGGCCAACTTCCGAGTTGCCCATCTGTCCTTCTGGTAGTCCCACATCCTTAGCGGAGGTGCGGATTAAGGTGTGGGGATAAACTTCCCAGAGACTATCCATAATCGGGGTTTTCGCCATTGCGATCGCATTATCCGACCTTTGCGGGCGATAACCCCAACCATCAAGGATAACCAGTACGACTGGGGATATAGGTGCGTGGGTCATGATATACAGTCCTAAATTAAGAGTGGATTTCCATGCACTAAGATAATATCATCGAAACTTCCATTGATCACCGGTGTCGAGGCGATCGACCCCCTAATGTCAGCAAATGATGGGTATGTCTCAAAAAAACGAAACAACTGCTTTAATAATCGCTCTTTTAGCCACTGCGGGCATTTTAGGTGGAGGTTACTTCTGGCTGCAAAGTCAATGTGCTGCGGGTCAAGAATTCTTTCTCTGTGGCAGCAGTAAAAGTCCGCAAAAATCCCCAACATCGGGAAGTGCCTCCTCTCCCCTACCCCCTCCCCCTTCCCCCCAGGAAGTGGTCAGTTTTGCCCCACCGACTTCTATCCCCAGTGGCACGACAATTCGCATTAACGGCTCTACCAGTATGGTACAGATTAATCAAGCCTTAAAAGCCGCTTTAACGGCCAAATTTCAGGGGGTAGAGGTCTTGACAAATGCTCAAGGATCTGATAAGGGATTAGAGGAAGTAGCCCGGGGGGCGATCGATATTGCGGCGGTGTCACGACCTTTAACCGAGTCGGAACGCTCTCAGGGATTGGCTTCTAGTCCGATCGTTCGAGATGCGATCGCTATTGTGGTGGGAGTAAAAAACCCCTTTGCAGGGGGGTTAACCACTACCCAAGTTAAAGATATTTTTACCGGAAAAATCACCTCTTGGTCGGAGGTGGGCGGTTCTGCTGCTACTATTCAAGTGATTAATCGTCCCCCTATTAGTGGCACTTATCAAAGTTTTCGTCAGGAAGTCCTGCAAGGGGGAGAATTTGGTACGGGAACTAATTTTAAAATGATGGATAGGGATGCCACCACCCCAATTTTGCGAGTTTTGGGACTGAATGGCATTAGTTACGCAACCTATAGCCAAATTGCCGACCAAAAAACCGTCAGGGCGCTCGCTGTGGACGGAATTTCAGCCAGTGAACCTAATTATCCCTGGCAGCGTACCCTTTACTACGTTTACAAAGAACCTGCTAGTGAAGCAGTCAAAGCTTTTATGGGTTTTGTGTCCTCTAGTGGTGGTCAAGAAGCGATTTTTCGGGCTAATGAAGACCTACAAAAGTAGTCAGCGAGAATATCTGAAAATCTGGGAAATTTTACCTAAAATGTCGGATGAATGCCCCCGCTACATTTTTCGACTGTATAAAGACTAGACACCTCCAATTCTAATTAGCTAGAATTGCCCCAAGGCCCGCTAATTGTTATTGTGAGATTATGACTGGGAGACAAAAAAACCCTACTTATACTCTTTGGGACACAGAGAGTCTGCCTCGGTGATAGGAAACTATTACGCCAGTTAGTGCCTTCTTTAGGGAAGAGCAAAACCTGCGGAGGCTGAGTAAGACCAAAGCTAAGGAACCACTTGGCGGAGGCATTGGCCGATGAAAGAGGAAGCCCTCGCTTTTAGCGACGAGTATGTCACTATTACCAGACTAATTGAAGGTGAAGAATTAAGCTATGAACAAAAATCGTCTGAATGAGATTGAGTCCCATCTTAAACTGCTTTATGAACAAAGAAGGGAGACGGAAGAGGCTATTATTACGGCTCCAGCAGGTGGTAAAACAATCCTGAAACAGCAACTTCGGTTACAAATTCTTAAACCCATTCGAGATTATGAACAGGAATATTGGCAAATTATCGCTGGTCAGTCTAATTTAGTTAAAATCTCAGAAGCAGACGCAGAAGTTGTTATCGCCGAATTTGTGGAAGGAGTCGGACAACTTCGGGGAGAAAATGCAGAAGTTATAGAATATTTGCAAAAAATCCTCGCTAAAGTCGAAGAACCCGGTCCAACAGCCGCCGCTAAACTTAAAGCGGTTGTTTCTTCGATTCCTCCTTTTGTGGGAATTTCCTACGAGGCTGAGTTGGACACGGAAAATTTCTTAAATCGCCATTTTCCTACTTTGATGAAGGCGGTGCAACGCCTAAAAAAGTAATAGGGCAGGATGTCTCATCAGCCCAACAAAAAGAAACTCCTCAAAATATTTCATCAAAAACAATTCTGGTATTAGCGTCTAGTCCAGCGGCTGAAGCAAGATTACGGCTAGATCAAGAGGACAGACCTGAACCACAAGAAGGTTACGAACAGCTTTCAATTTATTTAGATAAAGAAAACTGGAAAGAAGCGGACAAAGAAACAATGCAGATTCTGCTTCGTATTGCCGATACAACTGAAAGAAGAGGAAGGCTAAAACCAACTCAAAAAGGTTGGCTAACAGACGAAAACGTTAAAAAAATTCCAATTGAAAGCCTACAAAAAATAAATAATTTGTGGTTGGCGGCAAGTGATGGTAAATTCGGTTACAGTGTACAAAAGAAAATCTGGCTGGACGTTACTCAGGTTGAATCCATTGACCATTCACAAGTCAGCTATAATATATTATTTGGTGATTTTGCCGATAAAGTTGGTTGGCAGGTAGAGGGGCATTGGCTATTGAGTTATGATAGCTTTGATTTTTCCAGACGTGCGCCCGATGGACATTTACCGACTTTTTGGTTTCCTGGTAGTAGCTGTGATCTGGACACACAAAGAAGGATATTCAAGTTTTTTCTTTCTTATCAAAAATTTCCTGAATAGGGAGGTGAAAAATGTCTTTTGATATAATTGAAATTCCGTCGGGTAAAATTGGTCTAGTCGAAGCCAAAAAAAGAAAAAGCCACTTCTGAGATTATTGAGTGGTGTGAGCGTTATCACATCAATATCGAAAAAAATAAAGAATTAATGAGCTTATTTTTCTTTAGAGACACAGAGGAGATGTGATTTCTCTTAAAATCAAAAACCTTAGACTTTTAAAAAATACAACAAAAGGAGACAAAACCAATGGTTTTTATTAATATCAAAGAAGATGAAGTAGGCATTGTTTATAAACGATTTGGTCGTCCCTTGCCTGCGGGTCGTCGAGTTGCTCTCAATGGAGAAAGTGGTTTACAAGCGGAGGTGCTTACCCCTGGACGGCATTTGAGTTTGCCTAATGTGGAAATTCGCATTGCTAAGGCAATTGTGATTGCTTCTGATCAGGTGGGATTAGTGGATGCAAAAGACGGGGCAAGCTTACCTCCAGGAGAAAACTTTGGAAAAGTTGTCGAGTGTAACGATTTTCAAGATGCTAGGGCATTTATTCGCAATGGTGGACAAAAAGGAAAACAACGAGCTATTTTGACTAATGGTACTTATTATATTAATACTGAGCTATTCTCTGTTGAGATTGTTAATTTTATTCGTATCCGTGAAGACGAAGTAGGACTCGTGGAAGCTAGAGATGGTAAACCTCTACCGCCAGGTCAAGCCTTTGCCAAGTTTGTAGAATGCAATAATTTTCAAAATGCCCAAGCTTTTTGGGACAATGGTGGTCAAAGTGGTAAACAACTGACAATTTTAACCGCCAATACCTATCAGATTAATACCAATATCTTTAAAGTAAAAAGGGTAAAATGTATTCGCATTGCGGAGGATCAAGTGGGATTGGTTCGGGCTACCTTTGGCAAGCCGTTACCCACAACCCGAACCTTTGGTAAGGTTGTTGAATGCAATAATTTTCAAGATGCTCAAGCTTTTATCAGTGGTGGTGGTGAAAGTGGTAAACAATTAGCCTTTTTAACACCTGGAACCTATCAAATTAATACCGATTTGTTTGAAATTAAAATTGATTCAGTCACTAAAATTCCCCAAGGAGAAATTGGCTTAGTTGTGGCTACCGATGGGTCAACCCGTCCCGAAGATAGGAATTTAGGCAAAGTTGTTGAATGCCAAAATTTTGAAGATGCTGAAGCTTTTATTAAAAATGGTGGTGAAAGTGGCAAACAGTTGGCAGTTCTACCTGCGAGGACTTATCAGATCAACACTGACTTGTTTACTGTTATTACTTCTGCTAATGCCACTCAGTACAATGTAAACCCTGAAGAATTAAAGGTTTATACTGTGGGCAAAGACAAAATCGGTATTGTTACGACACTTGAAGGAAAAACCCTTCCTGAAGGGGAAATTGCTGGGAATACAATTAAAGGTCATGATAATTTTCAGAAACCCCAAAAGTTTATCGAAGCTGGGGGCTATAAAGGCTTACAGGAAGAATTTTTACAGGAAGGTTCCTGGACTCTCAATCCCTGGTTTGTTCGTGTTGAACAAGTACCATTAGTTGAAATTCTTGCCGAACAAGTCGGGGTGATTATTTCCTCTGTCGGCAAAGATAACGAGTCAAAAAATGATGATCGACTTTCAGAAGAAGGGGAAAAAGGCATACAGCGCAAACCTCTTCTGCCAGGCAAGTATGCGATGAACAGAAGAATTAAAAGTGTTCATGTTGTTCCGACAAACGAAATTATTTTGAATTGGTCTAAATCAGAAGAAAAACCAGAGTTAAACTACGACAAAAATCTTAATCCGTTGCAACTTCGATCAAAAGACGGCTTTGTTTTTCAATTGGAATTGACTCAGACTATCTACATTGCGACAAAAAATGCCCCTACAATGATTCTTAAGGTTGGTGCTCAACCGATTGATGCGTTGAAACCATCACACTCTAACCCTATTGATGAGAATGAGCAAAAAGTTTTTAAATCTTCTGCCATCAGAAATTTAGTTAGTAAAGTTCTAAGCCCTATTGTTGAATCTTATTTTCAGGTTTCGGCTCAAGGATATAACGCACTTGATTTTTTACATGACAGAGGACAAATACAAAGAAACGCATCGGACTATATTAAAATGGCTCTTGAATCTTATGGTGTGCAGTCAATCCAGACATTGATTACAGACATTGATTTGCCTGATGAATTGGAGGAGCTATTAAGAGAACGTCAAATTCTGCAACAACAAGCCGAAAACTATAAACAACAAGAGTTAACTGAACAAGCCCGTCAGTCTCTCATCAAACAGCAAGAGGAAAACAAAGCTCAAGTCAAATTAGTTGAGGCTCAAAGTAATTTAGAGGTAGCAACTCTTAATGCTAAAGCTAAACTTGAGGAATCAAAAGCAGATGCACAAATTCAACAAGAAAAAGATGAGCTTGAGTTAAAGCGGATGCGAGAAGAATCTGACATGAAAACCGAAGACGAGAAAATTGAGTCTGCTATTCGTATGCAAGAATTTCGTGATCGAGTTGAAACACTCGGCCCTGAGATTTATGCTCAGTTAGAATCAGAAGGGAAATGGGCTGAGGCATACGCCAACACCCAAATTAAACTTCCAGAAGTGTTTATTGGTGCTAGTAGCGGTGGTGGTAATACTTCTGGTGGTGGAGGGATTGTTGAAGCCAGTGCTATGCAGATGGCGTTCCTAGAAATCTTAAGAGACTCCCTGAAATCAAAAAGACAAAATGAGCAAATTAATATGTCACGAGAATATGAGATTCTCCCCCCTTCTGAAAATGATTAAATTCAGAGAGCGTTAATTCCTTTATTTTTGCTCTGAATTAAGAAGTATAACCATTAACTAAGGTAATCAAGTGCCAACTAAAACACGACTCAATTCTGTACAAAAACTTTTAATCTGGTCTGCTGGTGCAGATCAAGAAATTTTGTCTCAAGAAAGCTGCCGCACAGAAAGGTATAAATATGAGTCTATCGGCACCACCGTTATTCTCACGGCAATAATGGCTTTTTGTTCAGGAGGCTATGCACTTTTTACGGTTTTTGGCTCTTTAACAATTTCAATTTCTTTGGGTTTTATTTGGGGTAGCATAATTTTTAACTTAGATCGCTTTTTTATCCTTACAGCTAGTCAAAATAAGTCTTCATCAAAACTACAATTTTGGGTAGGAGCCGCCACTCGCTTAAGCATAGCAATTCTTTTAGGTTTTATCGTTGCTAAACCTCTAGAGTTAAGATTGTTTGAGAGTGAAATAAATCAAAAAATTAGCCAACAAAGAAGAGAAAGAGAAAGAGAAGAAAGCAGAAAAGATCAAGATACTCCAGATGTCAAAAGGATCAATAAAATCAATGAAGAGATTGACAATCTCACAAGAGAAAAAAATCAAGCTTCAGACGCTTTACAAAAAGCTCGTATAGATGCGATAGAAGAAATAAAAGGTAAAGGTGTGACAGGTAAACCCGGTGTCGGTACTATTGCAAAAGAAAGACAAAAAAATGTAGAAACAATAGAAAAAAGTGTTACTTTTTTGGATAGTAGAATCCAAGATTTACTCAAGGAAAAAAATAGTTTAATCAAAAAACAACAATCAAGTTTGAGTATCAAGACACCGCAGAAAAAGGAATGGCAAGAAGGAAGTCTTTTAGATCGTATCTCAGCCCTAGAAGCATTATCGAAAGATGATCCTGCTATTGCTATTACAAATAAATTAATTACTCTGTTATTAATTATTATTGAAATTGCTCCAGTTTTGGTAAAAATCTTGTCGAAAGAAGGTCTTTATGAAAAACTGCTTGAGAAAGAAACTATCGATAGAATGAATCAAGAAAATCTTGGCAAAATGGCAGAAAAAGAACTCTCAAAAATGAAAGAACTAAAAAATTTTCAGCTAAATATTGAAGCTTTAATGATTGAATATATCCGACTTAGAGAAAGAAATAAAGAAAAAATCGAAGATATACAAATGAATAAAGCAAAAAATATTTATCAGCAACATGATGAAGAAACTGCTAACTTTATTAAGTTATGTAGAGAGCGAGTAAATAATTATGAAGATTTAGTAGATTAAACTTTATCTTAAGATAAAGATAATGAGATTTTTAAAGATCAATAATAATCTCTAGAATTGCTATATCCTATGATTTTGAAATAGTGATTGCATTTTTTTAATAACTACCAATTAATCAGCGATCGCAGTTTTAGCTCCTGCGATTGATTTTAACACTCGTACTATCAAGGTAGTGGGTTAGCAGTCAAGCTATAGTTAGCCAACGAACACAAAACAGCCAAAAAACGATGATGCAATACAAAGGCTATGAAGCTGTGATTGAATACGACGAGAGCGATCGCTTATTTTTTGGTCGTGTCATCAACATAGAAGATATTATCGTTTTTGATGGTCTTTCCGTTGATGAACTAGAACAGGCTTTTAAAACTGTTATTGAACAATACTTAGCGGATTGTCAAACCCTTAATAAAAACCCTAATCAACCGACTTATCCCTTATCTTCTCATTAGTTAGGAGGCGATTGCGTTTTGTGGTGAGTGATTAGGCGATCGCCTATAATAATTAGGATTATTGTCAAGTTCAGGCGCTAGGACTACCACAAACAATCAAGAAAGAAGAAACCGGTTGATGATGAAAGAAATCATTCCTTTCCATCAACGACTAAATTCTAGATTAAATAAACAAAAAATTACCATATTACAAGTTAATTTAGGCAAACGATGCAATTGAGCTTGTAATCATTGCCCATTTATAACCGCTTCTTCGAGGTTCTTTACTCGGCAGATAATCGGCTATGGCGATTGATGTTTGACGTAGGTTCGTAATACATCATTAATTAGGTCGTGATAGCTCTTTTCTTGAGCATGATTCCTAAACCACTCAAGGATTTCTGAATCCAACCTGATACTAATTTGCTCTGTTTGTGGATTTGGTTTGACCAGTTTAGCATTCTTGAAAAATTCATCATCTAGAGGAGGAATATCTGAATAATCAATATTCTCATCGGACATTTGCATAAATTTCTCTTGTCGCTCTTTAAGAGGCATATCAAGGGAAAATTCAGGGTTGCTCATAGCGTTTTCTCTAGAGCAGGGAGCATCTCATTTATGCAAGTGAGTAATTATACTTATCCATAAAACTGGTTTCTAGCAAGGCTTTCAAAATAGCTTGACATAAAAACCTGATTTAGGGGTTACAAAGGTGAGATGCTCCCTTAGAGCATCGGTTTTTGAGAATTGTCTATATACAAAGTCAGCATTCATGAGGGGAACCCTGGGGCGAATTACTTCGCCCCTTTAAAAGCCCCGTCTCATCGCACTAAGCGCTTCGGGTCTTCGCCCCGACATTTGAGATAAAATAAGGACGCTGCCACTTGCGTCCTCAAGGTATCTGGAAAAGGCTTTTTTCCTAGACTTTCCGAGAGTAGTATTCCACTACTAACAGTTCATTAATCGAGAGGGCAATCCATTCTCTTTCCACAACGCCATTCACTTTGCCCACAAGGGTGTTTTTGTCAAATTCCAAATGACTCGGCAGGTTGGCTAAACCGGGGTATTCCATATTTCTTTTGACTAGATCCTGGGAACGCTCTTGATTTCTAACTCCAATCACATCACCCGGACGGCACTGATAACTGGCAATATCCACAACTCTACCGTTAACGGTGACGTGACCGTGATTGACTAATTGTCGCGCCCCCGGAATTGTCCCAGCCATACCGAGACGGAAAACGGTATTATCCAGACGCATTTCTAAGAGTTGCAGCAGCACTTGACCAGTGGAACCGGTAGCCCGGCGAGCTTTGCGGACATAGCGAATTAATTGTTTCTCGCTGACACCGTAGTTAAAACGCAGTTTTTGTTTTTCTTCTAGACGAATGGCATATTCTGAACGTTTTTTGCGGGCCTGGCCATGTTGCCCGGGTGCATAGGCACGACGGGCATTTTTACGGGTTAAGCCTGGTAATTCCCCTAAACGACGCACAACGCGCAAGCGCGGTCCTCTATAACGAGACATACAGACAGTCTGCTCCTATTTAAATTTATCCCAAAACTATTATCGTAGCACAAATTAAGTGATTTAGTTGGCGTGTGGGGAGATGGGGAGAGGGGAGAACGGAGTGGGATGATGGGGTGTGGGGTGTGGGGTGTGGGGTGTGGGGAGAATAAATAAAAGCAATCTCCTGAATACTGACTCCCGACTCGGAGAATACTGATCACTGATTACTGATTACTGATTACTGATCACTGATTCAAGCCTGACGGCAGCTGATGTATTTTTTTCATCGGAAATTTTGGGTCTGAAACCCCGCCGTTCTAGGTTGGCTTTACGTTAGAATTAAAAAGCCAGTCTCGAAAACCAAGTGGACGGCGCAGCACCTTGAAAACTCGGCTTAGGGGGTTCCGACCAGAAAAGCTTGGC